>PLSJ01000423.1:18984-19239 GCA_003165115.1 Syntrophaceae bacterium
GGCCGGCGGTAGCCGAATTGCAGCGCTCTTTCATCCAGACCTGGCATTATCAGAAAGGGCCGCCTCTCGCCGGGAGGGACTACTTTCCGCCCCTGCACGCCGAAGGAAGGGCGCTGGCCCAGGTGATACCGAGCTACCGGGGCGAGACCCATCGCGTGACCTATATCATGTCCGTGGCGGCCGTCAAGACTGCACGAGATTCCAACGACCTCACGACGCCGTACATCGTCCCCGACCATCAGATGAGGAAAGCCC
>PLSJ01000297.1 GCA_003165115.1 Syntrophaceae bacterium
GTGGAGAGCAGCTCGTATGCCTCTTCCCTGAATGCTTCCGCGTGCTTATCGATCATCCTAGCACCTTCTTTGTCACAGAGATGAGCTGTTCCGGCTTGAAAGGCTTGACGATCCATCCCGTCGCCCCTGCTTGTTTGCCTTCGAGCTTCTTCGATTCCTGCGATTCCGTCGTGAGCATGATAATGGGAATGAACTTGTAGGCAGCGGTGCTCCGTACACCCTTTATCAGGCCTATGCCGTCAAGGTTCGGCATATTCAGGTCAGTGATAACCATATGGACCGGGTTGCCGTCGAGTTTACGTAGGGCGTCTTTTCCGTCGACGGCCTCCACGACTTCATAGCCCGCTTGTCTGAGTGTGAAACTGACCATCTGCCGAACGCTTGCCGAATCATCGACTGTCATGATGCGCTTACTCATCGGATCCCTCCTCTTGCCAGAGGCACCCCGTGCCCTTATCAGGCATGCATCCGGCCGAACGGAGCCATCCCGCGTGCCGTGCCGTCTGTATAAGAACGGCAGATCGGACGTCGAGGAAGCGCAGAGACCTGTTCATGGCTACCGATGTTTTATGGGCAGCGCAAAAGAGCTGCAAACAGGAGACATCGATGCCGGTAACCGATGACACATCGATCTCGATGCGATCTGCCTCTTGGAGAGAGTCGCTGAGTATGGACCTCAACCGGGTTGCATAGTCGATCATTAACTCACCGGATAGATGGAGAATCGTCGCATTTCCCTTCGCCTCGACTCGACAATCGGTCATGGGTCTCCCTCCCTGTCATGTGTCTAAAACAACTCAACGTTGTCTGCAAAATCCTTCTGTTCAACTGCGGATGTCGTGCCGTTGATCCTGTCCAGGTGTGCCTGATGTAGAGAACGTTCCTGATACATGGTATAGCGCGCGGTGAGCCTGGCGAGATGGTCCGAGTTCTTACCCGCTTCCGCATCGGCGGCTAGTCTTCGGCTGCCAATAATCTGCTGTAAACCCTTGATGATACCGCCTATAACCTCGTCTGTCCTCCTGTGGGCACCTATACCTTGAACCACTGTCCCGACGGCATCCGTAAGCTCTCCCGTTTCCTTTTTCAGCTGACCGAGAAGCGATGACAGTCTGTCCTGCGACTCGCCGAGAGAATCGAGCAGGGATTTCATCTCGGCCGTTATGGCGCCGATCTCCCCCTCACTGCCCTCGTGTTCGTCTGTGGCGCCCAGTTCCAGCGCTGCATCTTTTACGTCTTCAAGTGTCTTTGTCATCTCCAGCGTCTGATTGCGGGTACTATCGGAAAGATTTCTGATGGCCTCGGAGAGCACCCCGAGCGCGCCGCCATTGCCCGCCATGCGCGCCGCCCTGATTTGGGCATTGAACGAGATCAGTTCGATTTCAGAGGCTATCTCATCAATGTCGTTTACAAAGGCGAATACGCTCTCGATCAATCCGGACACATGACTGACTGCTCCGGCCAATTCCGTGCCGGTTTCCGCGTTCTGATTCAGGGAGCCGATCACGAATGACGCGGAGTACGTCAAGTCAGATAGGAAGGAGGAGTTTTCCTTGCCGGCAACACTGATGAACTCTTCCGTTTCCTCCAACATTGCCGACAGATGGCACGCTATCCCTTGAAGGCCATCCACAATCCTCATCACGGCCGAGAACATCTCTTTTCTCGCATGGTCAAGCTGATCGATCTGCAGGCCACCCGTGTCTCCCAAGACGTTCTCAATGTCGTTGGCCGAGCCTTGCGAGCCCTCGGCGCTCAGCTCACCGAACATGTCGATCACGTGTTCGATCTGCTGCCGGGTGATATCGTGAAACTGCAGAGAGGAGATCACCTCTGACATGTTCGAGGAGACTTCTTCCGACTTCGCGGCCAAACGAATGGCCGTCCGCGCCGATAATTCTCGCTTCTCGAAAAGCGTCGAAAGGCCTGTGGCGAGGCTATGGAGCATGTCCTGTGTCCTATCGCCTATAACATTCTTCGCCGCCAGGACCCTGGGAAGGGTTTGTTTCATGGCTTCGTGCAACGAAACCATTGCTTCGAGAATCCCCTCGGCTTTTGAGGCGATGACAACCGATAGCTTCTCCACATGCCCTGAGAGCATATCGAAATTGCCCTCATTATTGAGGCGCGCGTCTTCTATTCTCGTTGAAATGCCGAGCATGTGAAGATGCTTGACGATTGTTTTGAAAATAGACAAGGACCCGCATGCAGTCTCTATAAGGCTCAGCATGCGTTGCAGGGAGCCGGAGCGGTGCTCAAACTTACCCTGGGATTCCCGGAAATACGCGTTTATGAGGCCCTCGACTTCCTTCAGTCTTCCCGTATCCTTTTGAACTCCTTCACCCGTGACCAATCCCACAATTGATCCTGCTGCCTTTGATACGGCTGTTGCCTGAGAAGAAAGCTCTTGCAGATAGGTGCCTATGGAAAGAAAATCTTCCTCGGTCGATGCGTTCAGGGCTCTCAGCTCTTTCGCACTCGCAATCATGAAATCCGTGACGGCTTCGCTCCCCTTCTTCGGCCGGCACTGGTCAACAAAATCGACATCACTGTTCGTCCTGGTTTTCTTCATGAACAAGTCATCGGGTGAGTGCCCCAAAACATTAAGTGGAAGCGACGTAGATTTTCTATAGAATTAGCATATAGATATTTTCTATGGTAGATTCTCATAGCGAGAGAAGATGGGCTTGAAGATTGATGTCTTTATGCCTCAGCCCAAGTTTGTTCCTGATGTTGTTCCGGTGAGTCTCAACGGTACCCGTAGAGACATTTAAGAGTTCGGCTATCTCCTTGCTGCTCGTGCCGCTCCTGATTAGATTGGCTACCTGAATCTCGGTTCGCGTGAAGCGGGAATACGTTGCGGCCATGTTCCGCAAAAATGGCGAAATAATTTCGTTCAGACCGGACTCGATGACGCCAAGATACGTCCCCTGGCTATCGCTCAAGTGCGTGTTCCTTAACTTTTCAATATAAGGGAACACCAGCTCCCTGACATTTGCCTGGATCGTATTTTCGAGTGCCCACTTGTCTTCCTCCCTGTGTCGTAACAATACCTTCAATGCGGTATTCGCTTCCTCGAGATCGAAGGACTTCCTCTCCAGTTCTTCTTCTCTTGTTTTCAGCTCTTCTTCGGCTTGCTTGCGCTGCGTGACGTCCTGGAGCAGGGTTAGAAAGTAGTCGATGGAGCCGTCTGGACTATACAGGCATTTCACGGAAATAGCGGCGTAAATGATCCTGCCGTCTTTGCCGATATACCTTTTGTCCATCGAATATCCGTCGATCTCCCCGGCCAGGACCCGGTCGAAGGCCGCGAGATTCGCAGCCAGATCGTCTGCGTGGGTTAACTGTGCCCATGTCATGTGGAGCAGCTCGTCCCGTTCGTACCCCATGATGTTGCAGAACTCGTCGTTAACATCTATTATGCCTTTGGTTGGTGACGTGATGATCATGCCGATCAGGCCGAGCTCGAAGCAGCGTCTGAACTTCTCCTCGCTTGCCCGCAGGGCTGTATGTACCCTATTACGTTCCGACACATCCCTGAGAAATGCCCACATGCCTAAGGGAAAACCTTTTTCATCCCTTAAAACGTGTGTCCTGATCTCCACGTGAACTATGGTTCCATCCTTCCTGATGCATTCTTTCTCGTAAGGATCGGAATACCCCCTCGTCAGTACCTGCTCATGGATGATGCGTTCTTCGATGGCATGCCACTTTTTTGGGGTAATGTCTTCGTATGTCAGAGCGCAGACCTCTTCAAGAGAGTAACCGAGCATCGCACGGAAGGCCGCATTCGCTTCCACCATCCTTTTGTCCAGGCCCACCGATGCGAATCCGTCCGGCATCGTCTCGAATAAGCCCCGGTATCTCTTCTCCGATTCTCTAAGGGCCTCCTCATATATCTTCTTTTGAGAGACGTCCCGCATAACGGCGACTATCCTGTCAGTCCCTCCAGGATGTTTTATGGGCAGATAGAAGATGAGCATATCTCTTTCGCCTATCCTGGGATAGGTGAGTTTCATCTCATATTGAATGACCTCTCCCAGAAAACACCTGTCCATGTACCCCTTGACGGTCTGCTCGAACAAATCGCTGCCCAGGACTTCCGCGCATGATTTTCCGATAAACTCTTCCTTCCCGATATCTCGGTACTTGAGGTATGCTTCGTTTGCGAGGCGATAGCGGTAGTTGCGGTCCACCACGGCTATCATATCCCGTGAACCTTCGACAACCTTTTCGTATTCCCGCAGTGTCTTTTCTGCCTCCTTCCACTCGGTCATGTCAAGAATGAACATGCTCGTTCTGAGCTCTCCGTTCCCGGCCTTAAAGACGGCGGAAGACAAAGCGCCTTCAAACCTGGTTCCATCTTTCCGTATAAACGTCAACTCCGTCCTTACCTTCCCCGCCTGTTCGCGCTCCCGCAAAGCAGGAGCCAATCTCGGGTCGGTAACATCGACAACCCCCTCTCTGCCGATCCGAACAAGCTCATCCTCCGTCCATCCAAACAGGCGGCATGCTTCCGGATTGGCCGCCAGTATGGCTCCATCCGGCCTGGTGAGGAGAACCGCCTCAAAACAGTTCTCCAACAACGAGCAATGGCGTTCTTCGCTCTCCCGTAGCTCCTCCTCAGCCTCTTTCCGCTCGGTGATGTCCTCGGCTATTCCGGCTATTCTATCGCCTTGGCCGTCTCTTTTCCGGACCGGTAAACCACGATCCAATATCCAGCGCACTGTTCCATCCGCACGAATGATCCGGTATTCCAGGGCATGTCCCGCATCTTCTCTCTGACCGATAGCGGCCCGGATCCTCTCGACGTCCGATGGATGGATGCAATCCATCCAGGATTTGGGCTTGTCGTAAAGGCTGGCACAGCTCCGTCCCCAAACCTTCTCGTAGCTCGGGGAGATATAGATCATCTCGGAGAGATCGGCTTTCGCCATCCAGAAAACTTCCCTGATGTTCTCGGCGATGTCACGAAAACGTTCCTCGATTTCGCTCGGGGCCAACTCTGTCTGTCTTTGTGTGGTTCCGCCGTTTGATCTTTCCGAAACTTCAATTCGGTCGCACGGCACGCCGAGCTCAGAGATGAGTTGCTCTCTCGTTTTGTGGCGGTTGTTCATATTAGTGCCCTCGCATATCCTGCCATGTGGTATCTTTTTCGCTATTCCCCAGTCGTAGCCACTGAGAGAGATCTCTCCGGTATGGTTGTTTTATGACACATTTCTGCCAGTTAGGTGACAGATAGCTGCTCTGTCTTATTCTGCCTGAATATCGTCTGTCTGCTGCTGGAAGGTCGTTATGGGGTAACTTTTCGTTCAACTCCCAGCCCCTCGGGCGTCTGCCAGAGTTTTGAATGCGCCAACGAGAGCCAATATTCCTATTCTCCAAAGTCATTCGCGTTTTTCTATCCGTCACAATGGTTATTTTGGCTCGCACCTTTGTCCACAGTTACTACCATGCAAATATCAGGCCACGCATTTCCTTCACCTGTGAGCCGAATAGTATCTTTCATCAGCTCTGTGGAATTCTTTGAGAAAGAAAGGTGGTGCCGTCTCCGTGGCTGGGGAGAAATAGGAGAAATGCCTTAAAAAGCAAAGGCCTCGAACCAATTGTAATATTTGATATCACTGGCTGGAGTAAATCAGGAAATACCAGCGGGTTGTTGTCCCCGACCTCCCGTTGTCCTCGGTCCTTAGCCCGACCCCGTTGCCCCCTTAAGAAATTTACCGTTATCGCCGATGACTATTCCAGAGGGTACCGCCGTACGATACCATCCCTGCTGAGTGGCGCTCGTCGGCAGATTCCGGGGTTGTACTTGAGAATACATCATGGAGGGTACCGTGGGAAAAACATTGGTCGTCGATGATTTTTCAACGATGCGCAAAATCGTCAAAAATGTGCTGAAACAGATCGACATTACCAACGTGGTAGAAGCAGAAAACGGAAAGATGGCGCTCGATATACTCAAAAATGATCCCGCAGATTTTGACCTTGTCGTGAGCGATTGGATCATGCCTGAGATGACCGGCATAGATTTTCTGAAAGCGTGTAAGGAAAATGATGCGATTCGCAAGATACCCTTCGTCATGGTAACGGCCGAGGCCCAGAAGGATAGCATAGTAAAACCGTTCACACCGGATAAACTTCAGGAAGCAATTCAGAAAGCTCGGACCAAAGCGCAACGCCAGTAGCGGAAAGGGCATTCAATGGACGCAAAGTTCATCAATCCATTCTTGATAGCGACGCAGAACGTATTCAAGACAATGCTGAGTACACACATCAATATTGGTAAACCATCGCTCAAGGCTAACAATTTGGCCCTTGGCGAGGTGACAGGGGTCACGGGCTTTACCGGCGACAAGAAAGGAACTTTCACCCTTTCTTTCAGCAAGGAAAGCGCGGCGTATATTTACAAGTCCATGATCGGGGAAGATGTTGCGACTATCAATAGTGATGTCGTGGACGCCATCGGGGAACTCACGAATATCATTTCAGGCCAGATAAGGGTTGAGCTGGAAAAGATCGGTGTAAACCTCAGTGCCAGCCTTCCCACCGTCATTGTGGGACAAAATGTGGCAATCAGCTTTATCACGCGACTCCCCGTTATTGCCTTACCTTTTAATTTCGACGATAGAGGGACGATGAGGCAGCTCTTCATAGACTTTTCCTTCGAGTAGAAGGATAAGGGGGCATTACATGACCTCTCTGCAAGCGGTGACAATGGTCGGGGTTACATTAATGCTCACCGTTTCCTGCGCCGGCGGAAGAATGCTACCCCACCCCTGTTTAGCTCCATGATGGCACTCCTTACGAAGGTGAGAAAAGTACAGGACAGGTAGAAGGCTGCCGCACAAAGGCTCGGTCTATGCCGGAAAATAGAATATCGTTCCGACGCATTCTAGACTATATTGGCCTTAAGGAAGACACGATACCGTCCGATAAAACAGGTGATGTGCCGGCGAAGGGGCAAAAAACTTGCGCCGCGCATTTTCACCAACATCAAGCACAGTAGCCGCCCTTCCTCGTTCATCAGGGTCTCCACACAAAGGGCTAACAGAAAGCCAGCAGAGTCTTTATCCGGGAGGATTGAATGAAACTTTTCACCGATGTGAAGATCGGCCACAGGCTCGGAATCGGCTTCGGCATCACCCTTGCTTTGATGGGGGTCATCGCCGTTTCAGGAATAGTCTACTTAAGCAGCATCAAAAGCAACGTTCGGTATATAGCGGACGTTAACAGTGTCAGGCTCAAAAATGCAAACGATATCCGCGCATCGCTAAGTGACATATCGTTCCTCATGGGCGAAATCGTCACCAGCCCGGACAGCAGCGAGAAAGAAAAAGCAAGAGGCGAAATTCAGGAGATCCGTACCTCCTACAAGAAGGCGCTGGATGAAGTAGAAAGACTTGAGCCCAATCAGGAAGGAAAAGATCTCATCGCGAAGCTAAAGGAACAGGTGACCAAGGGCGGGGAGGCAAACAACAGACTCATGGAACTGGCCATGACAGGGAATGAGAAGGCGGCGGCAGAGGGGTATCAGGGCCTCGCTGCTATCAACGCAGCCTATCTCCAGGCGGCCGATGATCTGGTCCGTTATAATGAAAAGAGGATCAAGTTCAGGTACGAAGAAGCTGACCGACACGCCTCTACGGCGCGCATGGTCTCTCTCGTGGTGGGGATTATTACTCTTCTTCTTGGTGTGTGGCTATCACGCACGATCACCCGCAGCATCACCATCCCGATCACCCGCTCCTCAGCCCAGATAGACCTTATGGCCAAGGGTGATTTCTCCATTGCCGTCTCCGAACACGCTTTGAAGAGGAAAGACGAGATGGGGGTCTTCGCCCGTTCCATGGACGCGATGAACTCCAGTCTCAAACAGATGCTCAAAGAAGTCGTGGCCTCGGCAGCAAGTATGGCCTCCGCGAGCACTCAGCTAACCACGTCGGCGGAGAAACTGTCGAAAGGAGCCACGGAGCAGGTAGAGAGGGCTACTGTGGCGGCAACAGGCTCAGTGGAGATGAGCCAGGCATCGGGCGATATCGCGGGAACCTCGACGCAGGTCGCCACATCGGCCAATGAGGCGGTCAACGTCGCGGAAGAGGGGCGAAGGGTGGTTGATAAGTCAATCGAGGAGGTGAACCTGATAGCGGAGACGGTGGAAACGGCCCTCGGATTCGTGCGGGAGCTGGGTGAGCAGTCCGCAAAGATCGGCGACATTGTCACGGCTATAAACGATATCGCCGACCAGACCAATCTCCTCGCCCTCAACGCCGCCATTGAAGCGGCCAGGGCAGGCGAGCATGGCAGGGGCTTTGCCGTTGTTGCCGACGAGGTTAAGAAGCTCGCGGAGAGGACCTCCACCTCCACGACGGAAATAGCGAGTATGATCAACAACATCAGGCAGGGGGTAAGAAAAACTGTGGTATCCATGGACACGGCGAAAGATAAGGTGGGTGCCGGCGTGGAATACTCCTCGCAGGTATCGGCCGCCCTGGAAGGGATCATAAAAAGCATCAACCGCCTTCACGGCGGCGTACACCAGATAGCAACAGCCACCGAGGAGATGAGCGCCACGACCGGCGAGATCGCGAGAGACATAAACCAGATCGAGGTGGTGACGCAAGAGACCTTCTCCTCCTCGGAGGAAATATCCCAGGCGGCAGCAGGTCTTTCCGATCTGTCGAGACGTTTGGAGGGGGCTGTTCAGAACTTCAAGGTGTAGGACCGTTTTCTTCCTTATCGTGGAATTGATGGGTGCTGATGGGTTATTGCCCATCCGGGCAACAACCGAGGCTTCGTACGTCTCCCTGTTGGCCGGTCTATCCGCCCACTCATTGCCCCTCTTGATTAGTTCTCTCCGTAATGTGCAATCAGCTTGGTTATCGGTCTATCCACGTTTTGAGGTGGATGCCCGTAACCCAAACAAATCGCTTTTACTGACGATTTAGAGGAATGTTTGAAAAGCTAACAAAGGGCGGTACGAGCACTTCCGTCACCTCCATGTAGGCGCCCGATTGCCGGACCACTGACGGCACCGCCTGGATCCTGAAGGCCTCGACCAACCTGGTGCTCGCGTAGAATACCGGGCGTTTGAGGGACCTGGAGAGTTCATTGTAAGAGCCGTCCGTGAGAAGGAGGGTGACCTGAGTATCCTTGGCGTAGGGCGATTCCTCGAACCAGTGCACCTGCTCCGGCCGCTTCCCGTTAAGGATGACCAGGGTCCTTGGATAGGCCACGTAGCTGAGAGGGTTGAAGGCGTATCCCGCGGGATACACAGTGTTCCTTTTGTCGTCTTTGATGTCCCTTTCGAGGGTGTAAGTCATGTCCACAAGGAACGTACGGTCCTTGTGGACGGGAACGATCATTCTCATCTCTTTCACGTCCTCCGGAGTGAAGTCCCTGGCCCTCCTCACAAGGGCGTTTCTATCCACCGCCTTTGAGAAATCGACCGACTTCGCCTTCTCCTCCAATTCCTTGAGGGCATCCTTCTCGACGATGTCGTAGACCGTGCCGAAGGTGCCGAGATCCCTGGCCACGGCCGTGGACGTCATGAGCTGGCAGAGAACTACCGCGGCGAGAATGCAACGCACCGCAGGCTCCTTGGCCGTCATTTTGACCGCCCTGACGGCAAGGAAGACAAGACCACGAGCGCCACGGACGCGAGAATGCGCAAGACAACGATTTTCAAACGAATCACCTCCTATGGTTGTTGTTGGATGCTATTGTAGTAGCTGTTTATCTTATCGGACACGTTTTGCTGAATGGCGGACTGGACCCGTGTCGTGATGTCCCCAAGGTACTCGGACAAGTCCATCTTCGAGAAGTCGAGCATCTGGAACTCCGTCGACGTGAATCCCCGGCAGTCCCCGCTGTCGGGGCCGTCGGCTGAAGCGACGCCCCACGGGTTCGGGTTGAAGGACTTGAGCTGGGGCCGGCCCTGCTCCTGTATGATGCGGGCGAGCTTCGAGTTGAAGCAGCAGAAAACCTTCGCCTCTTGGACGCAGCCGACAAGGGGCCACTTCTTCTTGCAATACGAATTTATATAGTGACACATCCCCGAGTTGTTGAGCATGGCCGTCTCGACGTCGT
>PLSJ01000135.1 GCA_003165115.1 Syntrophaceae bacterium
ACGGCGGGTATCGGGCGGGTGCACCCGGTGCGACTCGTGTCGGACGGAGTGCGCGTTCCTGAGAAAATACGGCACACCCAAGGAGATCGCGGACCGATACGATCCCTCGCGCAACGAGTGCCAGACCTTGCCCTTCGAATGCAGCCTCTGCGGGCTCTGCACCGCGGTCTGCCCGGCCGGGGTCGATCCCCCGGCCCTCCTCCTGGAAATGCGCCGGGAGGCTGTCAGGCGCGGCAAGGTCTTTCCGGAGCATGGCGCGCTCAGGAGGTACGAGCGACTCGGGGCGTCCCGCGCGTTTTCCTACTATGGCCTGCCCAGGGGCTGCGAAACAATCTTCTTCCCCGGGTGCGCCCTGTCGGGGACCAGGTCCGAAAAGGTCATCCTCGCCTATCAGAGGCTGAAAAGGCGGACCCCGTCCCTCGGCATCGTCCTCGACTGTTGCATGAAGCCATCCCACGACTTGGGGGACGAGGCGCACTTCAGGGAGATGTTCGAAGAAATGCGGGCATACCTCGTGTCGCACGGTGTCAGGGAGGTGCTGGTCGCCTGTCCCAACTGTTACAGGATGTTCTCCCGCTACGGCTCCGGGCTCGTCACGAAGAGCATATACGAGTGCCTCACCGGGGACGGGAACGCCGTCGAGCCGGGGGGGGCAGGTGAGGTGACGGTCCACGACCCCTGCGCGGTCAGGTTCGAGGCGCCCGTTCAGGACGCCGTGAGGAAGCTTCTCGGCGAGCAGGGCTTCAGGGTCTCCGAGATGCCTCATTCCGGCTCCCACACCCTGTGCTGCGGCGAGGGCGGGGGCGTCGGGTGTCTCGTCCCCGCTTTCGCCGCGAGATGGGGCAGGCTCCGCCGGAAGGAGGCCCTGGGAAGAAAGGTAGTGACATATTGCGCCGGTTGCGCGGGCGCACTTTCCCGGCTCGTCCCGTCGGCGCACGTGCTCGACATGCTCTTCGAGCCCGGCGAGGCGGCGAAAAAGGCGCGGGTCACAAAGGCCCCCTTCACCTATTGGAAGCGGCTGAGGCTGAAAAAGTGGTTCAGGAAACACGTACCCGCTGCGGTCACGCGGGAGCGGACGAATACACGCGGAAAGGCGTCGGGAAAGGGCGCCGTGATGAAGTTTCTCCTGTTCGTCCTTTTCATCGTCGCGGTCATCACCGCGATCAGGGTTACCGGGGCTACGCGGTACCTGGAACAGCACACCCTGAGGGCGTGGATCGGGAGCTATGGCGCGTTGGCGCCCGCGGTCTACATGTGCGTTTACGCGGTCGCCCCGGCCCTTTTTTTGCCGGGCTTGCCTCTTACCATCGTCGGCGGCATCCTCTTCGGGCCGTTCTGGGGCGTTGTCTATACGATAATCGGTTCCACCATAGGCGCCTGCGTCGCCTTTCTCATTTCACGGTACCTGGCGCGGGCGTGGGTGGAAGAGCGGCTGAAAAGCCCACGGTGGAGGAGGCTGGACCGGGGGGTGGAGAAACACGGCTGGAAGGTGGTTGCCTTTACCCGTCTCGTCCCGCTTTTTCCGTTCAGCCTGCTCAACTACGCCTTCGGCCTCACAAGGATAGCGTTTCGGCAGTATGCCGTCGCTACCTTTCTCTGTATGCTTCCCGCGTGCATTGCCTTCATCGTCTTCTCCAGCTCCATCCTCGATTTGGTCCGCGGGAAGGTCTCCCTGACGTTCGTCGTCGGTCTTGTGCTCGTTGCCCTCGTTTCGATGTTCCCCCTGTTTTACAGACGGTATAAGGCGAAGCGGGGAGAGGACGACCCGGTATGAGCGGCTTTGCGGTATATGCCTGTGAAGGCTGATTTTATCTCTCAAGGAGGAACCTGACATGATGAAACATCTGTTTTTACTGGCCCTGGCCCTTGTTTTGTGCGCGTCATTCGGCGCACCCCCGGCGTATTCACAGGAAACGACGCTGACGCCCCAAAATCCCCTCGCCGTCGACATGAAGGAACGGAGTGTCTCCGTCCTCGCCCAGGTCAACGGGAAATACCTCGTGCAGACCACCCGCCACGGCGTGGTTTTCAAGGAGGGCAAGAACGGCGAAAAGTCGGTCTTCGTCGCCCTTGCCGACCCGGAAACGTTTTATGCAAGTCTCGTGAAGCTCGGCTTAAAGGCAGGCAACAACATGACGTGGGACAACAAAGAAAAGACCTATGTGCAGGGAGATCCCCTCGACGTGTCGGTCACGTGGAAGGGCGCGAAGAAGGTGTATAGCATTGACGAGGCGATCAAGGACAGCAATGGAAAACCGCTTGCCATCCGCTTCGGCGGCAATCTTGCGGCCGCGCTCAAAATGAAGACGGGTTGCCTCATGTGCCTCGACAGTTGCCCCGTCGGCATTACAAGCAACGCCACCTACACCTATGGAGCGATCGAGACGAGGAAGGAAGCGGCGTTGACAGGGAACAAGGACGTCCTTCCGCCCGACGGGACCCTCGTCGTCATTACCTTCAAGGCAAAGAAGTGAGGGGAGGTTTCCACGATCTTGAATAAGCGGACACAGGATGCGCGAGATGAAGAAAAGGGGAGTTGGGTGCGGCTTGTGGGAGAACATCTCAAGGCCGCACTCACGGGCCTCGTCGCCGGCTACTGCCTTGCCCTCGTGCTTGGCCGCTCCGTGTGGCTCGACATGCGGGTAAATGTGGGGCACGTGCTACCGGTTTCCGTGGCCTGTCTGGTTCTCGCGTCGAAAAACAGACAGCGGCCGGTGGGGATCGTCCCTTTCCTGCTTCTCCAGGTGTTGGGGTTGGCCCTTCTCTTCTCCGCTTACGGGTTGAGTTCCTCGGCCATCCTCATCGTGCCCGCCGGTCTTTTCAGGGAGGGCTTTCACCTGAGCTCTTTTTCCCTGACGAACATCGGCCTCTTCTTGCTTTGTCTCATAGGGACGGTCGATGCCGTCTGGATGTACGCCGTCGTGAGGGAGAGGATAAGAAACAGGAGGCGCCATTGGACGCAAGACTGACCCATCATGCCCGCTTCGGCGGGTGCGGGGCGAAGATAGGCCCCGGCGATCTCTCCAGGGCACTCTGCGGCATCGACGTCCCGGAAGGTCCGAATGTGATCGCGGGCCTCAAAGGGTTCGAGGATGCGGGGGTATACCGGATCAGCGATGATCTGGCCCTCGTGCAGACGGTCGATTTCTTCACCCCCGTGGTGAACGATCCCTACCGGTTCGGCCAGGTCGCCGCCGCAAACGCGTTGAGCGACGTCTACGCCATGGGCGCCACACCGATCACGGCCCTCAACATCGTCTGCTTCTCCCCGAGGAAGTTCGATATAGCCGTATTGCGCGAGATCCTCCGGGGAGGCGTCGACAAGGTGAGGGAAGCGGGGATGAGCCTCCTCGGCGGACACAGCGTCGACGACGAAGAGACCAAGTACGGGCTTTCGGTCACGGGCCTCGTCCATCCGGAAAGGATCGTGAGGAACGAGGGCGCGAAACCGGGCGATCTCCTCATCCTCACCAAACCCCTCGGCACGGGCATCCTGATAACGGCCATGAAAGGCAACCTGGTCTCGCGGGAGACGGAAGAGCGCCTCGTCACGGTCATGTCCGCACTCAACCGCCGGGCATCGGTTGTCATGCTCTCGGCAGGCGCCCACGCGGCGACGGACGTGACCGGGTTCGGTCTCGCCGGCCATCTCAAGGAGATGATAAAGGAGGACTTGGGGGTTGAGGTCAACGCGCGCAAGCTCCCTTACTTTCCGGAGACCGCGAAGCTGTATGACGAGGGATTTCTCCCGAGCGGCCTCTACAAAAACAAAGCGTTTTACACCCCCTTCGTCGAGGGTGAAATCAGCGGTTTTCTTCTCGACCTGCTCTTCGATCCGCAATCTTCGGGCGGACTTCTGATCTCACTGGGAGAGGACAGCATGGACCGCTTCGCTCACGAGGCGTCGGACTCGGCCCTGGATTACTGGGTGATAGGCCGCTTCATGCAGGAACCGGTGGGGAAAATATGCGTCAGATGAAGAAAGCCTCTTAAGGAAAAAGCGAAAGTTGGGAGGACCTGGCGTCGAGGAGCTCCCGGATTTGTTTCAGCAGCTTCTCTATCACGATAGGTTTCGAGATCATGGGGACACCCTCCCTGCTGATCCCCTTTTTCGAGAGGATATCGCCCGTATAGCCGCTCATGAAGACCGCCCTTATGTCGGGCCTGATCCTTTTCAGCTCGATATACGCCTCTTTGCCGTTCTTCCTCGGCATGATCACATCGAGGAGCAAAAGGTCGATCCCTTCCCTGTTTTCGTTGAACTTTTCAACGGCATCGACGCCATCGACGGCCTCGATCACCGTGTAGCCGAAATCGCGAAGCACGGTGGTGACGATCTGCCTGACGTCTCCGTTGTCCTCAGCCACCAGGATGACCTCGCTGCCGCCCTTCAGCTCCTCCTTTTCCTGAATACTCACGGTGGAGTCCGCGGACTCCGCGAGGGGGAAATAGGTGGTAAAAGTCGTCCCCAGGCCCTTCTGGCTGGTGACGTTCACGTATCCCTTGTTCTGATGGACGATCCCGTAGACTATCGACAGGCCGAGGCCCGTCCCCTTCCCTACCTCTTTTGTCGTAAAGAAAGGGTCGAATATCTGATCTTTCGTGCGCTCGTCCATGCCATTTCCCGTATCGGAGACCTCTATCGCGGCGTAAGCACCCTCCTTGCCGTCATAGGCCTTCATGAATTCGCCGCTCAGGTGCACCTGCTCGGTCTTTATCGACAGCGACCCGCCATCCGGCATGGCGTCTCTCGCATTTGTCGCCAGGTTCATCAACAACTGCGCTATCTGTCCATCCCCCATGACAACGACCAGCCGTTCCTGGCTGAATGAGGTCTTAAGCTCGATGTCCTCGCCGATGATCCTCCGTAATAGTTTTTCCACGACCTTTATCGCCTCGTTCAGGTCGACCGGTTTTGTCGCCATCGCCTGCTTTCGGCTGAACGCGAGGAGGTTCTGGGTAAGGGCGCTCGCCCTGTCCGCCGCCTCCATGATCTGGTTCACGTAGCTCGTCGTCTGGGTGCCCGGCCCTGCTTTCATCAGGATAAGGCTGCAATACCCCATGACAGTGGTCAGAATGTTATTGAAGTCGTGCGCCACGCCACCGGCAAGCGTCCCGATGCTTTCCATTTTCTGCGCGTGCAGAAGCTGGGCCTCCAGCTTCTTCCGCTCGGTGACGCTTTCCACGATCCCCTCGTGATAGAGCGCCTTCCCTTCTTTGTCGCGGACCACCCTTGCGTTGAGCGACACCCATTGCACGCTCCCGTCCTCGCAATAAACCTGGACTTCGAAGTCGCGGGCGAACCCTTCGGTTTCCATGAGACGCAGGTACTCATCCCGCCTTTTTCCGCTCACGAACAACTGCTTCCCGATATTGGTCACACGCCGGATCAGCTCGTCCGGCGAATCGAAGCCGTGGATGCGTGCGAGTGCCGGGTTCGCGCCGATGAAACGGCCGTCGAGGGATATCTGAAAAATGCCTTCGACGGCATTCTCATATATGTAGCGGTACTTTTCCTCCGCCTGCGTCAGCGCCTCTTCAACCGATCCTTTCTCTGCCATCCTCTCGTATCCATTCCGGGCTCGTGTACGTTCCCACCCCATGCGTCCCGACAGGCGTTCCGTATGTCCCCAGTAGAGTTATCATCAATCGCGGGAAAGAATCAACTAAAACTTGTGCGCTGGCGGGGAGACGCCCTTCATAACGAAACAGGTGCCTCATCCACCGGCCCCGGAGAGTCTCTGTTTTAACCTCCGCGGCCAGTGCGCGGGACTCCGGAGCGCGCGCCGTGCGGCCGTCAGCGACCGAAGCTGTTCGTCCGACAGCGTCCAGCCACCGTAGACTTCCCTGTTGACGGCGCCGACGATCACTTCGATGTGTCCGCCGAGCCTCGGGAAAGAGCGCCTTATCCGCCCGCCGAACTCGGCCGGCGTCTCGCACGCCGCACGGGGAAGACCCGAGCGGCGTGCCCAGCTGCAGAGGGCCTCATAAATTTCGGCGGCCCGGTCACAACCCCTTACCGCGCACACCAATCTCCGGTAGAAGAGCGTGACCACCCTCCATGCAGCCTCGAGCAGGGACCCCCGCCTTCCGGCTTCCCGGCGCGCGCCGCTCACGGATGTCCTCGACAAGAGCCATCGGACCACGAAAAAGACGAGAAGGCCGGCAAGGAGGATCACAAGCAGGACGGCCACGACAGAAAATGTCCTTATCATGGCCTTTTGCACGAGTTCCATCCACCAGGAGCCTTTGGCCGACGCGGCCACCTGCCATCCAGCCCCTTTCGGAGGGCCCGACCCCGGTGGGTCCGGCCTGATACTCCCGGGCAAGAAAATAAAACGCAGCACCCGCTCGAGGACCGGGAGCAGGGGTCCCGCGTTTCTCGCCAGGACGTCCTGCCCCTTTCGCGCGGCCGAGGTCAGCCATGGCAGGAGAAGGAGCGCCAGACACCCGGCGGACAGGAGTGTCGCCGCGCAGGCACTCATGACGAGACCGATGCCGCGATAACCAGCCACGTAAGCTTTTTCCGCCCCTTCCCCGCTCCTGGCCACCCCCACGGCGAGAAGGCTGAAAAGGAAGAAAGGGAAGATAAGAGCGGGGGACAGGGTTTCACCAATCCACATCCCGCCTTTCACCTCCATGGCGAACCTGACGAGGTAGAGCGTGAAGAAGGCGGCCAGCCCGATATCGAAACGGGTGCAGGCGCCATAATAATCCTTCCGCCGACGGCTCAGGGCAATCCCGCCGGCCCATAAGGCCGCCGGCCACATGAGAAGAAAGACAAGGAGGACCCATTCGACCGGCTCACGGGCATGGTAAAGGAACGCGAGGAGCCAGGCCTTGCCCAAAGGCGGGTACGATGCATAGAAGACGGCGCGGACAGTCTCCAGGGCGGCGCAGACGAAGCCGAATGCGTGGAGGCCAAGTACGGAGACGACCCGCCAGCCCCTCCCCGAGGAGAGATGGGTGAGGAGCGCCGAGAACGCGAAGATCGCACACGCATCGATTGCGGGAAAGGGGCGTCCGGTGGCCGCGGTTATCGAAAACGAGGCCCACCCGTAAAGCCAGCACAGGTCCATGCAGGCCATCAAGAGCAGGAGGAGGACGCCGTTTCCCTTTTTCACGCCGCTTCTTCCCTACATGCCGACAGGAGGCCGAGTACGGCGCCGAAAGCGAAAAAGAGCACGGGGGCCTTGCAGCGCATAAGGTGCGCCTTCGCGACTCTGGCCGCATCGTCTTCTTCATAGGCAAAATAGAGGCACGTGGTGCCCCATGGCGTGCCGGGAAGCCTTCTCAGCACCTCCGCCATTGTCTCTCCCGGCTGCACATCGAGCCTGGAAAGCGCCTCCAGGATGGCAGTGAGGCGGCCGGGACTTCGAGAGACGGGGACGGACAGGGGTCCGCCGCCTGTCACGCCGTTCGTGAGAAGGCCCAACGCACAACCTTGCCGGTCGAGCTGCACCGCCAAAGACGCCACTACTTCGAGGGTACGCTCGAAGGGATCTTCTGCCCGCCTTTGAAAGAACTGTTCCGTGTCGACCACGAGCAACACCTTTTCCTGCCGGGTGGACTCAAATACCTTTTCCTGCACGCGGTGGTGCCGGGCGGTAGCCTTCCAGTGGATGAACCTCGCCGGTCTCCCCTGCCGATAATCGGTGGTGCCCAAAATATATGCGGGGTCGGTCACCGGGCTCTTTCCACCGGGCGTACCGAAAAACTCAAGCCGCTGCAAGGAAATGGGCCTTAACGGCACCAGCCTCGGATAGACGATCACGGCAGCAGCCTCCGTCCTCTCCCGCTCCGTCGTGAAGAATCCGAAAAGGTCTCCCGTGGTGATCGTGGCGGTCCCTATTCGAGTCACCCCCCTCTTCAGGGCAGTCACCTCCCAGGTGAAGTGCGCCGCCTGGTACCACAGAAGACTGCTTTCCGCCGTGACCCTTGTCTCCTCACTCCGCGGGCTGGCGACAGGGATACTCACCTCCATCCAGACCGGGAGGAACTTGCGGTTTTGCGCCCGCGCCTTGAGGGCGCAGCTTTCCCCGGCGAATATCCGGGTCGTCTCCACGGAAAGGTCCCATTCCATACCCGACGGGCTGACGTGGACCCACAGCTTCAGGCCCACCGACAGGATGACGAGGAGCAGGCAGAGGGCAGCCAGGTCGTACCTGTCATAAACCAGGGCGACGAAAAGAAGGAGTCCCACGAAGCAGAGCGACAGAGACGTGACAAAGAGGCTGGGGACCCTGCGCACCTGGACGGTCACGTTATTAAACTCCGGACTCACCCGCACGGCACCGTCATGCGGCCGAGGATGTCGGCCAGGACCCCTTCCTGCGTCGCACCCTTGAGCCGCTCTTCTTCTTTGAGGATCAGCCGATGGGCAAGGACCGGGACGGTGAGAAACTTGATGTCGTCGGGAAGGACGTACTCGCGCCCATGGAGGGCCGCGCGCGCCTGCCCGGCCCTCATCAGGCCGAGAGAACCCCTGGGACTCGCGCCGAGGCGCAGGGCGGGACTGGTCCGCGTGGCCCCCACGATTTCCGTAATGTACTTCCTGACCGGGGCAGACACATGGATGGCCCTTCTGGCGAGCTGCAAATCCGAAATCTCCTTCGGGGACGCGACGGCTGCCAGGTCCCCGAAGGGATCCTCTTTTTGAAAACGCTCCAGGATGGCGATCTCTTCCTCCGCTTCGGGATACCTCAGCCCTATCCTGAGCAGGAACCTGTCGAGTTGGGCCTCCGGCAGGGGAAAGGTGCCCTCAAGCTCTATCGGGTTCTGGGTCGCCATCACAAAGAAGGGACGGGGCAGCACGTACGTCTTGCCGTCGACCGTGACCTGGCCCTCCTCCATACATTCGAGAAGGCTCGACTGCGTCCGCGGGATCGTGCGGTTTATTTCGTCCGCCAAAAGGATATGCGTCATGACGGGTCCGGACTGGAAGATGAACTGTCCGGACTGCTGGTTGTAGACGGTGAATCCGGTGATATCCGCAGGGAGGAGGTCGGGAGTAAACTGGACCCTTTTAAAAGACGCCCCGATACTTGCCGCAAGCGATTTGGCGATCAGCGTCTTGCCCAGGCCCGGCACATCTTCCAACAGCACATGGCCCTCTCCGAGGAGGCCGATGAGGAGGAATTCGATCGCCTCCTCTTTGCCGACGACGACGCGCGCAATATTCTCGGCTATCTTCTCACACAGATGGAACTCCACGGCGTTTTGCCTCCGGCCTTTCGCGGTCTTGGGGACGGGATACGAGAGTTTCGCTATTCTGGTACCACGACTGCCCGGTTTTGTAAAGGACTTTGAAAAGGTCCGGGCCGGATACGCGCATTCGCATTTTGCATATGCCCCATTTTTTGTTGGCCGCCGCGACCCTTTTCGTGCTACAGTTTCGGCCATATGAAAAGAGCCGGCACGGGGAGCACCCTTTTCGATTTCTGTGATCTGGCCTGTGAGTATGCGGAGATACCGAAAGAAACGGGTATCGACGGCTCCGGCAGTTGCAGGACTTTCATCGCCCTTTACTGTAACCGAAAGAAGATGCTCGTCCATAAAAACCATCCCTGCAGCAAAAAACTCCCCAGGAAAAAGCATTAGCGCATACGGATAAAGCCGCTCGTCCCATCATCCGCCATAAGAATAATTAAGCGCCTCGCCGGCCCCGATAAACGGGGACGACAGGGCGCACGAGAGATATGCCCCTTGTCGTTCGAATGTTTCTCTTGACAACATTGTAAGACATGAATATACTAGATTTACGTCACGCCACACAGGCAGGGCCAGGGAAGGTACCGTTTCTTATGCGTGAAAACCCCCACATCCCCCGGAGAAGTATCCGAAAAGAGGGGAATCGTGCAGGAAGTCTGCGCGTTTGTCTTTTGTCGGGGAAAAGAGGGTGTGAGGTATGCCTGCGCCTTCCCCATGCCTTCCGACCGGTCTCGTCTTTTTCTGGTTTTGCGAGGCAGCAGAGGGAGTTTGTGTTGACTTTAAGGGAAGAACCCGGTACTTTTGCATACAATAAGCGTGGCCATGGGGCGAAGGGCGATCTTTCCGACCCATCGTTTTCGAGCCGATAGCGCTTTTTGCATTACAACAGCACCGGATAGCATAAGAAGAGCTACAACATAAGGAAACGGGTATGCCGTGGTTTTTCGCCATTCTTGTCCTCCTTCTGGGGGTTGGTACCCCGGCCCTGCAGTCGTCCTTCCGGGAGGACAGCGCCGAGAACGATATGCGCGCCCTGACGCTGCAGGAATACCTTGCCCTTAATGCGGACGATCTCGAGAAAAAGGCCGGTTTCCGACAGGATCTGCTCAACGCCCTTCACTCAGGCCCGACCGCTGCCGAGCTCCAATGGTCCCTCATCACCCCGGAGGAGGACGACATATGGAGGGAACGCAACCGCACACAGTTTGAAGGCGTCGTCAGTCCCGTTCCGGCCCCGGGGACGTTCCTGCTTCTGGGCACGGGGCTCGCGGCGGCGGCAGCAATCAGAAGACGCATAAAGGGCTGACCCTCTTCCTTCGACGCCGCTCAGGTCCGATCGCTCCACCACGTCGCCTATCTTCGCCCCATGACGAGACCGCACAGAGATTGCGACACCGTTTCGCACGCCGTCCTGTATCATTTTCTTTTTTATATTTCCGCGTTATCTGCCGATAAACATATACGGCCGGATAAAGGGCGGGTTTTCCCATGTCAAGCGCGGCCAGGCAGTCTTTTCAGGGCAACGCGGGCTTCCAGGACCGGTGAGGTCTCGGGAGAACCGTGCCGGAGAGCGTGCGAAACGGGGCACAAAACAAAGTTGTTGCCGTGACAAGAGTTTTGTAATACACTACGACTGCTTATGCTGCGGTTAAGATGTTAGTTTATTGTTTGTAATGCTTTTGAATGAAAATGTTGTGTTAGCGAAGCCGGGCAGCCGACTCCGATGGCGGTAGCATATTTTTGCGGACCTACCTTGTTTTTGTGATCCCAACGCGTATAATATCAATACATCGCCCGCGCCCTTATTCGGGATTCCTCATCAACCGGGACCAATAGAAAACTGGAGGCGTCATGGAACAGACCTTTTCTTCAAGCCCTGACGGTACGCATTACCCACTGCCCTCGCCCGACGACTACGGTCAGGAATTGGCCAGAATAGAAGGGTTGGCCGCTGAGGCGAAAAAACGGGGTCAGGAGATCGTGGTTGTCATGGGGGTAGGCTTTGTTGGCGCCGTGATGGCCGCCATTGTGGCCGATACGGTCGACAAAAGCACGGGCCGGCCGTCGAAATTCGTGATCGGCATGCAGCGGCCGAGTGTGCGCAGCTTCTGGAAGATCCCGACCCTGAACAAGGGTCTTTCTCCCGTGAAGGCAGAAGACCCCGAAGTAGACCCGATGATACACCGGTGCGTCCTGGAAAAAAAGACCCTCGTGGCCACCTATATCTATGATGTCCTGAAAGCTGCCGACGTCGTCATCGTCGATGTCCAGCTCGATTACAGCAAGCACGCCCTCGGGAACGTCTGCCAGGGAGAGGTCGAGATGAACGCCCTCGAAGAATCCTTCGAGATCATCGGCCAGCACGTGTTGCCCCATGCGCTCATCCTTATAGAGACGACGGTTGCGCCCGGTACCACCGAGCAGGTGGCGCTGCCTGCCATCCGCAAGATATTCAGGCAGAGGGGCTTCACTACGGAGCCCCTGCTTGCCCACAGCTACGAAAGGGTGATGCCCGGAAAGAACTACGTCGCCTCCATACGCGACTTCTGGCGGGTTTGCAGCGGCGTCAACGATGGGGCGAAGCGCAGGGTGGTGAAATTTCTGAACGAGGTCCTCAACACCGCGAAGTTCCCTCTTACGGTGCTCGACAGGCCGATAGAATCGGAAACGGCAAAGATCGTCGAAAACAGCTACCGGGCCACGATCCTGTCGTTCCTTCATGAATGGAGCGTTTTCGCAGAGACAAACGGCGTGGACATCATCAAGGTCATCGAGGCGATCAAGGTCAGGCCCACGCACAGCAATATGATCTTCCCCGGGCCCGGCATCGGCGGCTATTGCCTGCCCAAGGACGGCGGCCTGGGCTATTGGGCCTACAAGCACATTTTGGGTTTCGAGGACGGCGACACCGTCTTCAAGATGTCCACCACCGCCGTGGACATCAACGACACGCGGGCCTTGCACGTCGCGGAGTTGACCCGCGACGCCTTGCGAAACATGGGCCGCTACATCGCCGGGGCGGACGTGCTGATCTGCGGGGCCAGCTACCGGCAGGACGTGGGCGACACGCGCT
>PLSJ01000457.1 GCA_003165115.1 Syntrophaceae bacterium
ACGGAGGCGACCTTCTCCCCGCGCACACGGAGTACGTGAACGGGAGACTCAACCGAGGGGTACATGAACTGGCCGCATACTTCCGACGTAGCGGCTGCCGCTCCCTGCCGCTTCCCGCCGTTGCGCCCACCGACCAGCGCTTTCAGGAAGGCCTCCTCTCGTACAAACACGTCGCCGAGCTCGCGGGCATGGGAAAGATCGGATGGCACAGCCTGTTGATCACCAGGGAGTTCGGCCCTCGCGTGAGACTGGCCTGTCTGATCACGGAGGCCCTCCTGGAGCCTTCGCCCCCTGCTGCCGGAGACTTCTGCGAAGGGTGCGGCGTCTGCGTGACAAGTTGTCCCGCGAAGGCTTTCGAGGCGCCCGGCGACGGCATGGCCTACGCCATGAACAGGTTCTCCTGCCGATCTTATCGGCAGGCGGGGCTCACCTGCTCGGTCTGCATGAAGGTTTGCGACGAGGCCCTGAGCGGGAAGGGGTAAAGGCACAGGCGGCGGGATCAAAAACTGAATGCAATGAGGAGGTTTGCACATGGACGATACCGGCGTGTATGATGTTCTTCTTGAGATCGCAAAAAAAAGGCGGACGATCCGCCGGTTCAGGCCGGACCCTATTCCGGATGAATTCATTACCAAAATCATCGACGTGGCCCGCTTTGCCCCTTCCGGGTTTCATACCCAGCCGTGGGAGTTCGTGGTGATCAACGAAAAGGAGCTTCGGCAGAAGATTGTGGCAGTCCTCACGCAGTACGGGCCTCCCATTCGCAACCCCAACGAGGAGCCCTCGCAGTCAGGCCGCTTCGATGTCGCCCCCGTCTTCATCATACTTTTCGGCGACTGGAGAGCCAAAGTGGGGCTACCCGACGCTGCCCAGTCTTCCGATGCCCGGGTAGACGGACTGTTTCGCACGAGCCTCGCCAATGCTTTTCTTTCCATGCAGCTCGCCGCCACCTCTCTCGGACTGGCGTCGCAATGGTATTCCGCGGCCTCGGGAGAGCGTGCGCAAAGCGGCATCAAGGCTCTTACAGGCATTCCAGAAGAATTGCGCATATTCGACATGATGGTCCTCGGCTATGCAGCCGAGGAGCCCATAGGCAAGGATGTCAGGGAGCTGAGTGACATGGTCCACTACAATGCCTGCGGGACTGAGGACTTTCGGACCGACGAAGAGGTCGTCGCCTACGCAAGGCACACCAGGGCGTGGTGTCTGGCCGCGCATTAGGGACTGCAAACAAACAGAAAGGGAGGGCGCCGATGAGCGGCTATCACAAACGAGACTGGGAAACGTTTCCCATGGACAGGATCAAACGGGTCGACAGGCCGACCACCATTATCGACGCGGCAAAAGTCCAAAGGGTCCGCGAACGGGACGGCGGTTTTATGAAGGCGGCATCCGGTGACTACGGTCCCGTACTCCAGAGGGAGTTCCGACGGTTCGTCCCCAAGCACCCCCTCTCGGGATCGCTCTCCTGGATGCGCAACGCCATGAAGCCGCTCCTGGACGGGATGGCTGCGGATCACGAGGCGCCTCTTCCCAAAGACCCTGCCGCACTTTCGCGCCACATCAAGGAGAACGCCTACTTCCTGAGGGCTGATGCGGTGGGCATCTGCGAGCTCCCGCGCTATGCCGTCTACAGCCACCGCATCGATTTTTATAATCCGACCGCCGGGGAACAGGTGATCGAGCTGCCCTACAAGTACGCGATCGCCGTGCTCATCGATCAGGACTACAGGACGTCGAGGGCCTATACGGGCAGCGACTGGATCAGCAACGCCATGAGCATGCTCTCCTACACGACATCCGGTTTCATCGCGATCATCCTCGCCGATTACATCAGGAGGCTCGGGTATCCCGCGAAGGCGCACTACGCACCTTTCTATGATGTCGTGCTCCCACCCATCCTCCTCATGGCGGGCTTGGGGGAGATGAGCAGGATCGGCGATTCGGTGCTCCATCCGTTCCTCGGAGCCCGCTTCAAAGGCGCGGTGGTCACTACCAACCTGCCGCTGCTCCCCGACAAACCGATCGACTTCGGGCTTCAGGACTTTTGCGCGAAATGTAAGAAATGCGCGAGGGAATGTCCAAGCGGTGCGATAAGCGATGGCGGTAAGGAGATCCACAACGGCTACGAGAAGTGGCCCGTAGACGTGAGGAAGTGTACTGCCATGAGGGTGGGGAACCAGAAAGGCTCGGGGTGCGGCACGTGCATCAAGGTATGTCCGTGGAGCAAGCCCTATACGCCCTTCCACAGGGCAGTAGGATGGGCGATGCGACACTCCGGCCTCGCCCGGAGTCTCGCCATCTGGGGCGATGACCTCATGGGATACGGCAAGCCCCACTACGAGGACAAGTGGTGGCCCGATCTCGAGGACGTGGGAGGAGTCCTGCAGATTCCTGCGCGGAGGCAATCGAAGAAGCCCTGGATCGGGGACGAGGAATAGGAGGGTGGGCCCGCCGCCTGAGTCGGCGATCTTGATGGCCGATGATCATGAAAAGGAGGTGGTTCGTGGCAGATCTCTTGTCTACGCGGATCCGCGAACCACAGAGTAGTTCTCCCTTGCTCGCGAAAATAGCAAAACGCGAAATCGGAGACATTGAGGAGAAGGAGCCAAACAGGCGTTCCGTGCGAATCGCGAATACCGGTTCACCGATAGCATGGGAGGCGATCGTTGCAACGGCTCACGGGATCAATAGAGCAACGTCTCGACGCCGCTCCACATTTTCGTTGAGAGAGTAATCTTCACCTGCCAGCTCCGCTGCCTGCCAGAATAGTCCTTCCTCCTAGTCGTGAACAGGCACCTCACCCGAAGCCCTCGACCTGTTCTTCGTAGAGGTGGTCGACCCATACTATACAGGAGCAATCAGTCCTCCTATGGCGCCCGCCCCTCATCGAGGAGGTCCGAAAGGAGGCCGCGAAAGACGGAAAGGTCTATCCTCGCGACCTCCACGGGCACCTGGACAAGGTCAAAGAACGATAACGTCTCTTCATCGGAGAGCGGCTCGATGCCGGCGTCGAGGATGAGTATGCGCTCGTACCTTCCCAGATTGATGCGCACATCGACTTCGTTCCATCCCAGGGCCTCCATGATGGCGGGCCACGCACGCACCCACCCGGGCGTCATGATCATCGTCTTCGTATCCCTGATCTCCGGAGCGTCCTTGCCGAGAAGGGCCTCGATGCAGTTCTTTACGGGGAAAGCCGCCGCTCCCTGCTTTTCGAGAAAGGATCCTATCTCCGGGTGACAACCCTGGCCGTAGAGGAGGGCGATCTTTCGTCCCGAAGGCAACGCCTCCGCTATAGCGGCGCCGAGGGCCTCCTCCAGGCGGGGAAGACTGGCGTGCAGCCCGGCTTCCAGCCAGACGATCTCCACGTCGGCGCCTGACGGAAGAGAACGGAGAAGCTCCTTCTCCAGCACCCTGCAGGCTATCAAAACAGTCGCCACGGTTTCTCCTTCTTGCAGCCTCCCGCCTATATGGACTTCTCCAAGCCCTGTCCGAAGTCCGCAAAAGGCCTGACCTCCTGGACTTCGAAGGTGATCGCCGCATGCATCATGTTCGCGGCGCCCTCCCCGGCCTTTGCCCTGAGCTCGGCTTTCAGGGAGTCAAGCTTCTCGCCTGACGTCTGGCAGTCCGTCATCTTCAGGTAGACCCTCACCCCTTTCCATTCAGCGGGGGTCTGCCCCGGCTCCATGATTGCGAAGACCGCGTTGGGGTTTTCCTGGAGATAACCGAACGTCCGGTTCTTGCCGCACCCCATGAAGATCGTTTTCTCGTCGAGCATCCGTGCCGACCCGTAGTAGGCAACGTCGACTTTCCCGTCCTTGCCCGATGTGGCAAGGGCGCCCAAACGGGGCATCCTGTTGAAATACTCTTTCAGTTCCTTCGACATGGGTTCCTCCTTGCGATTAGTAACTTTCCGGTCTCTTACGACCGGCTGCCGATAGTCTAAACCGAGTCGAGCAGGTCGCGCTGTAGCGTTTGTTACAAGGCGTCAAAGTCTGCGTCAGCGAGTCCGGCCGCTCTGACCCCGGTCTCCTATACCGTCAAAAGCGGCTCGTTGTTCTTCAGAACCTCGGTTAATGGCTGTCCCCAATACTTGACTTCAATTTCTAGTTTCTCCAAAGCCTCCGTGACGCCTAACTGATCCGCGCACGCTTTGCAGGCGGTTATGTGAACGCCCGCATCCAACGCCTCCCTGATCTTCTTCTGAATAGCGAGATCTTCACTGACCAGTTTGGCCGGCGCTCCCCAGATGATGAGGGTGACCTTTTCCCACCAGCCATGGATCAGCGAATTGATCGTGTACATGAAAACCATCTTTTCCGCGGTGATGGGATTGTCGTTGGTCCACAATACATAGAGATGCGTCTTATCCATTATAGTTCCTCCATATGTTTTCCGGTCTCTTACCCCGATATTATAATCTTGGAATAG
Organism: Syntrophaceae bacterium; assembly: GCA_003165115.1. Classification (GTDB taxonomy): domain Bacteria; phylum Desulfobacterota; class Syntrophorhabdia; order Syntrophorhabdales; family WCHB1-27; genus BOG-1155. The sequence continues at coordinate 4,435 of PLSJ01000457.1, forward strand.
CAGACTGCGTCTGTAGCGTTTGTTACAAGCCGTCTATGTCTGCGTCAGGCGGTCCGGTCGCCTCCGGGGCATCCTCCGGTATACCGACTCTTTCTCCTCAGTGCCGGCAATCCAGAAAAGGTCTGTCTCTTGTCTGTCTTGAGCGCTAACCATTGGTTCCCCGAGAGGTCCAGGCTCCCGAAAGAGAAGCAACGTATCAGGTAATACTATAAGTAGTCAGTCTCTTTATTAGGATTCCGAAGATCGAGCCGCAGGTCTCTCATTCTTCCTGTGGTTTTTCTACACTTGCCTTGAACGGCAAGGGTTCCTACGCCTGTCTTCCAGGCAATTTACCACTCCAAAGGAGGTTTCTATGGATGTCGTCACAAAATATCTGTCTACGCTCGTCGGCAGAATGCAGGACGGAAAGGAAGCAAAAAAAGAGATCATTAGGTTGACTCGGAAATCGCCAGACGAAGTCCTCCGCTTTCTGGGCACGCTTCCCCGGTCCGAGCAACGGTACCTGAAGTGGCTTCCGGCCATTGCACAGGAAAGCCCAAAGCAGGGGGTCCACTAATGGCGGAAGAAAACGCGGTCAAGCTGAAAGACTTCCTCGAGCGGCACGGTGCGCGTTTGGGCGAAAAGATCGAACAGAACCTGACTCCCGTCTATAACCCGCTTCATCCGGAAGGGGTGGAAGAATACGGGCAGAAGATGCTCACGCTGTTACGGAAACCATTCCCCGTCCAGGCAGAGGTGATTAAAGGCATATCGAAGGCCCTCTATGTACGGGGACGGCGCCATCTCTTTGTCTGTGGCGAAATGGGAACGGGCAAAACGCTCGTCTCCCTAGCGACCGCAGGAAACGCCCCCACGATGCGGGTCCTCGTTGTCTGTCCCACGCACCTGGTGGAGAAGTGGATACGGGAGGCCCAAAGNNCAGGAGATCCACGTGATCTCGAAAGAAAAGGCGAAGCTCTCCTATGCGTGGCGTCCGGCGGCGGTGATGACGAAGAGGAGCATTTTCCCCCACTGTCCCGCATGCGGCCAGATCGCCATGAAAGACGACGAGTATGTAACCTTCGACGAGCTTGCAAAGAAGAAGGTCTTTTGCCGGTCGTGCGGCAGCCCACTCTGGCAGGCGGACAGGACACTCAGAAGGTTCGCGCCGGCCGAGTATATCAAGAAGTATCTGAAGGGCTACTACGACATGGTCATCATCGACGAGATACAGGATTACAAGGCCGAAGGCACTTTGCAGGGCCGGGCAATGGGGTCTCTTTTGAGCAGCTCGCGGTTTGCCCTCTGCCTCACGGGCACGCTGAACTCAGGATATGCCGACGATATCTTCCATCTGCTATTCCGGATGGACCCCGCCAGGCTCAAGGCCGATGGTTTTGAGTACGACAGCAGCAACAAATTCCTCTCGACTTATGGAACGATCGAAGTGGTCAGAAAACTGGACGAGGTGGACAACGTCTATGGCAGGGGGAAGAAAAAGGCGGAGATGATCCGGAGGAGACCGGGTGTATCGCCCGTTGCCATCGGGAAATACCTGTTGGACAAAACCGTCTTCATCCGCCTTGCGGACGTGATCGACGGCCTGCCGCCCTACGAAGAGAACGTCCTTTCCTACACCATGGAGGGAAGACAGGCGGAGGCCTACGGTGATTTGCAGGAACGTTTGAAAGAAGCCGTGAAAGCCTATAAGACAAAGGCGCTCGGATCGATGCTGCAGGCCCTTCTCTCCTACCCTGATTCCTGCGTCCAGTTCCCGGAGCACATCGTGATCAGGGACAGAAGAGCGGATGAAGAGCTGGAGACGATAGAGGCGCCAATTTTGGAACTTCTCCCCGGCGAGCTTCTTCCGAAGGAAAGGGACTTCGTGGACATCGTCAAAAAGGAGAGGAAAGAGGGGCGCAAGGTGCTCTGCTATCTCACGTTCACCAACAGCCGCGACATAAGGCCGCGCCTCAAGAAGGTGCTGGAGGAGGAAAAGATCAGGGTGGGCGTCCTCGAATCGTCCGTCTCCCC
>PLSJ01000101.1 GCA_003165115.1 Syntrophaceae bacterium
TCACCGATTTCATCCAGAAAGAGCGTCCCCTTGTCCGCCTCCTCCACGAGCCCCCTCTTGTTCGTGGTGGCACCCGTGAAAGCCCCCTGGCTATGGCCGAAGAACTCGGACGCGAAGAGCTCGTTGGCAAAAGCGCCCGCGTTTACCGCGATGAAATTCTGCTTGCTCCTCTTGCTGATCCGATGGATGACCCGCGCTATCAGTTCCTTGCCCGTTCCGCTCTCACCCCAGACAAGGATGCTGTTATCGGTCTGGGCCATTTTTTCCACCATGGAGAAGACCTTGTGCATCTTCTCACTCTGGGTGATGATCTCCTTGAAGGCGTCTTTGAACATCAAATCATCGGCGGAAATGGCGTCCTGGTGGTCGATGGTCTTCTGGCGGTTCCGGTGTTCCAGCGCGGTATTCATCAGCCTGAGGAGGCGTTCGTTGTCGACGGGCTTCGTGAGATATTCCATTGCGCCCAGCTTTATGGCTGAGACGGCCAGCTCCACATCTTCCACCCCGGTAAGGACGATGGTCTCGATGTCGATATTGTTTTCCTGGATGGCTTTCAGGATGTCGAGGCCCGTGACGTCAGGCATATCCATGTCGAGGAGGAGCAGGTCGTAGGCGTTGTTCTTCAGCTCGGTGTAAGCCCTGGTGCTGTTGCTGAGCGTGGTGACATCGAAGGTGCCTGCCTGGAGCAAGAATATGTTCAGATAATTGAGCACTGCCTGGTCATCGTCGATTACCAAAATCCTGTTCATTATCCCTCCGCACCTGCCACGGGGAGGTAAATGCAGAAGGTCGTCCCCACCCCCAGCTCACTCACGACTTCTATCCTGCCTTTGTGCTCTTTGATGATGCCGTAGGCTATCGATAGGCCGAGACCCGTGCCGCCCTGGCTCCTCTTCGTGGTAAAAAACGGATCGAAAATCTGAGTTATCGTTTTTTCGTCCATGCCTTTGCCGTTGTCTTTCACCCTGATCTGCACTTCTTTGCCTTCGAGCCGCGTCGTCACCTTGAGGGCGCCACGGGGCTTGTCGATGGCCTGGGAGGCGTTGATCAGCATGTTGAGGATCACCTGCTGCAGTTTTTGGGCATTTCCCATAACCGCGGGCAGATCCTGCTGGAAGTCGACCTTCACGTCCGCGGAGCGCCTGATCTGGTTGTCGACGAGCCTGAGGCAGCTTTCCGTGATCATGTTCAGATTGACGATTTCATTGAGAAACCCTTCGTCCCGTTTGCCGAACTTCCGCAGCCCGTCCACGATCCCTTTTATCCGGTTTGCCCCCTCGACCATGTCATCGATGAGGACCGGGATATTTTGCCTGAAAATATCGTAATTGAGGCGTGCGATCTTGAGGTCCGGGTGCGCTCGGTGATAGTCGTCGAGGATCGGAAAAATATCCCCCATGGCTTCCTGGACGATAAACAGGTTGCCCCGGATAAACGTATTGGGGTTGTTGATCTCGTGACCTATCCCGGAGACCAGTTGTCCGAGAGAGGCCAATTTGTCGGCTTGGAGCAACTGACGCTCCATGTTCTTTTCCTTTGTAATGATCCTGGAGATCTCCAGGGCGCCCCTGATCTTACAATCCGCGTCGAAGATGGGGTATGCCTGGAGCACGTAGTAGTCATCCCCTACCACCTTCTCGTGAGAGACCGACGTCCGCTCCTGGAAGACCCGCTGCAGAAGACAGTCCTGGCACCGCTCTTCCTGGCCGAACACCTTTCTGTAACATTTTCCCCTGCTGCCGATGTTCTTCTGGTTTGACATGAGGATGTTGAAATCGGGGTCGATCACGATGACGGTGTCGGTGATGGCCTTGAAAAGTGTCTGGAGCCTTGTCTTGTGCTCTCTCAGCTTTTCGGTCATGGCCAGCAGTTCCTGGTTCTTCTTCACGAGGAGGTTCTTCTGGTTTTCCAGGTCCAGCGTCCTGTCACGGACGCTCTTCTCGAGGTTCTCGGCGTGTTGGATCAGCTTTTGTTCCAGATCCTTGCGCACGCGGATGTCCTTGTACACCGACTCGATGAGGCGCTCCCCGTCCATATCGATAAAGACATAGGAGACAAGAACCGGAACGGGCGTGTTCGACCGGTCGAGAAGGTTCAATTCAAGACCGTCCAGCACCCCGTCCTCGAGGAGTTTTTGATATATTATGGCCCTCACCCCAGGATCCTCGTAGAGCCTGTCCGTGACGAAGTTGAGTTCGACCGAGCCGTCGGTGGGGTAATCGAGGAGCTTGTAAAAGGCGGCGTTCGCCCTGACGATATCGGCGTTTAGCCGCGAAAGGAGGAGAGGCGTGGGCGCCTTTTCGAAGAAATCGTCCTGTAGCCGCCTCCACCTCTCTTCGCCCGCTTCTTCCGGCTTACCGGCGTACTGCCTCAACTCGGCCCGCATTTCGCGATGCTCCAGGGTTTTCGAGATCATGCCCGCCACTTCCCTTACAAGCTGTTCCTCTTCCCTGAGGTATTCCGCGTCATCCCCGTAATGAATGCTGACGTCCCCCCTCTTTTCACGGTTTATCAGGAGATCGGCGCTGAATTGCGAGGTGACGTCTCCGACCGGGGCCGGACCGCTTGAGTATTCCATGCGGTCGAACCGTATGGACGCGCGGCTTGTGTCGGGATGCTGAAGGCCCTGCCTCAAGTGTTCGACGCTGCTGCGGAGTATCAGATCCAGGGGGTTGTCAGAGCCTGTCTCCAAGGATATACGGTAGAGGCATTTCAGCTCCTGTTCCCGCTTTCGAAGGTCTTTTTCGAAGTTCTCCTGGCTGGGGAGATATACCATACAGCTTTCCCCTTTGTGCATTATTTTGCATACTATACCACAAGTGGCGGATCGCGCGATACGAGCTTTTTCGAAAGCGCACAAAGGCGCGGCCTCTTCCGGAAAGCTGCGCGGCCGAAAAGGGGCGCCGGAGGACCGGCGCCCCTTCCTTCGTGTGCCCACTCATGCCATGAGCTTGCCCCTGATGTTCAGGTTGAAATAGTTTTCATCGAAGAGATGGCGGTTCTTCTTGCCGCTGTGTGGAGCGACGTCGACGTCGAAGACCGAGAACCGTCCCAGCCCGTTTGGTGTCATAAAGGTCTTCTCAAGCAAGCCCTTACCCCAGCACCCTCCGGCTTCATGCCTTCCGTAAAAGGGAACGGCTTTTTTGATTTCTTCGCCGATATCCCGCGTGCCCCGGGGGGTGAGGGTAAAATGCATTTTCTCGGCGAGGGCCTCCAGTATCTGCCGGTTCTCCATGCCTGCCCTCGGCTCGAATACCTTGGCCGTCTCCTGCACCCTGCGGTCACAGGCGGTATAAGTGCCTTCCGTCTCGATGGGCAAGGATGCCGGCAGCACGACATCCGCCTCCTGCGCCGTGGCCGTCATGAAGCTGTCCACGACGACCATGAATTCCGCGCCGCTGGTCAGCTTCAGGTTCGAGGTCGCAAAGAGCGGGTCCTCGCCGAAGACGATCAGGCCCTTGATCTGGTCTTTTTCCATGGCATCCCTGAGATTGACGGGCTTAAATACGTCCTGGAGCGCTACCCCCCAGAGCTCTTCCAATGCCCCGATCCGCGCCGTATCGGCAGGCCGGACATATCCCGGCAGATATGCCGGGTCGACACCCATATCGAGCAGCCCCTGAGAGTTGGCGAAATCACGCAGGATAATGATGCCGTTCCCCGGTTTCCCTATCCTGCCGCTCAGCATCATCAGGTTGCCGATGGCCTTCAGGTCGTTCTTCGATTTTTCCCACAGCGAATCGACGCTGTAGACCACCGCCACGTTGGCCTTGGGATTTGACAGGAGATCGAAGAGCTGCGCCAGTTTTTCCTTCCTAACCCCGGTGGTTTCGGAGACCGCCTCCATGGCGAAAGGCCCCATCGACGCCTTGAATGCCTCATACCCTTCGGTTCTCTTCTCGATGAAGGAGGCATCTTCCGAGCCGCTTTCGAGGATGGACTTGCAGATGCCGTTGATGAGGGCCGTGTTGGTCCCGCGCTTCGAGTCTATCCAGAGGTCCGAGAATTTCACGAGGGGGGTCTCCGAAGATGTCACGGTCACTACCTTGGCCCCTCTTTTCGCGGCTGCCTTGATCTTCAGTTCGGCTATGGGGTTGTCCTCCGAGGGATCGGCGCTTATTACCATGATGACGTCCGCCTTCTCCAGGTCGTCCATGGTGGTCGTCGAGACGGTGAGGCCGAACATGCCGTCGAGGGCGTCCAGTCCGTCCCCGTTGACAAGGTTCGCGAAGCTTCCGACGTTGTTGGTTTTTAAGCCCGCCCGGACGAACTTTTGCAGGAGGTACAACTCTTCGTTCTTCAGCTTGGGCGAGCCAAAGGCGGCAATCGAATCGGCGCCGGAGCTGTCGGCAATAGCGGTCAGCCTNNGAATCGGCGCCGGAGGCTTCGGCAATGGCCTTGAGCTTACGAGCCGTAAAGCTGAGTGCCTCGTCCCACGTGGCCTCATGCCATTCGCCCCTGCGCCTGATCATGGGCTTGAGCAGGCGCTTGTCGTCCATCATATACCGGTAGCCGAAGCGTCCTTTGGCACACAGGTAGCCTTTGTTGTGGGATGTCCCATTGACGTTGGATACGGTGAAAAGGCCGTCATGGAAGACGCGGTAGCTCANNCAGCCGACAGAGCAGAAGCTGCAGACCGATTCCTTATCTTCGAACGCCCACGGTCCCGGCTTGGAGAAAGGCAGTTTTTCCATGATGGCCCCGGTCGGGCAGGCACCGATGCAATTGCCGCAGGAGATGCAGGTCGTCTGGAGGAGCGGCTTTTCCATGGACGGCTTGACCACGGACTTGAACCCCCTGTAGACGAAGCCGAGGGCCGATATCTGCACGATTTCGGAACACGTCCTCACACAGCGGCCGCAGTTGATGCATTTATTGGGGTCGAGCCTGATAAACGGATGGGCCGCGTCTATGTTGTGTTTTCTCGTGTTGCCGACAAACTTCCCTATATCGACGCCGAACTCCGTCGCGTACTTTCTGAGATCGCAGTCAAAATAGGCCAGGCAGCCGCACTCCAGGCACCGGCCCGCCTCGTTCATTACCTGGTTTTCCGTAAAGCCGACCTCGACTTCCACCTGGCTTCCTGTCCTCTCATGGATCGGAAGCTCGTTCATGCGCTCCTTTTCGATATGCTGCGCCTGGGCAAATTCACTCTGCGGAATCTCACCGAAAGCCTCCTTACGGCTTATGAAACCCTTGGGAGTGCTCGTCGTCTTGCCCGTGCGTATGTACTCGTCTATGGCGGACGCCGCCGCCCGTCCGTGGGCGATCGCGTCGATGGCCACCGCGGGGCCGGTTACCACGTCACCGCCTGCAAAAACGCCTGGGACCGAGGCGGCAAAGGATTCTTTATCGATGACTATCGCCTTTTGGCGGGTGGTCTTGATGCCGCTTTCCTTATCTATTGTGGCGAGGTCGATATCCTGTCCTATCGCGGAGATGACGAACGCGGCAGGCAGGTCATACTCCGACCCCTTTACAGGTACCGGGCTCCGGCGGCCGGATGCGTCCGGCTCACCAAGCTCCATGCGGATGCATCGCAGGGCTTCGAGCTTGCCGTCTTTTGCGACGATGGCGACGGGCGCGGAGAGAAAGCGCATTTCAACGCCTTCCTCGGCCGCGGCGTCTATCTCCATCTGGTGGGCGGGCATTTCCTTCATGGTCCTCCGGTACAGGATGATCACCTTTTCGGCCCCAATCCGCAACGAGGTCCGGGCCGCGTCGACGGCGGTGTTGCCGCCTCCCACCACGACCACGGTGCCGTATATTTTCGGCGGTTCCGGAGACTGCATCCGCCGCAGGAAATCGATGCCGCCGAGCAGCCCTTCTACCTGCTCTTCACCGTCGACGCCCATGGTCTTCGCTTTTTGCGCGCCCATGGCGAGGAAGATCGCATCGAAGCCGCTCTCTTTGAGTGATTGCAGGGTGAACGCTTCACCGACCTGTGTCCCGGTCTTTACCTCCACCCCCAGATCGGTGATGCATTTGATCTCCTTATCCAGGAGCGCCTTGGGAAGCCGGTATTCGGGGANNGATGCCGTAGCGCAGCATGCCGCCCAGCTTCGGTGAGCTCTCAAAAATGGTGGGTGAGTGGCCTTTCAGGCTGAGAAAGTAGGCACACGTGAGGCCGGCCGGTCCGCCACCCACGATCGCCACCTTTCCGCCGTCCCTTGCCGGCAGGTCGGGGACCCAGGGGTTTTCGATATCGATGTCCGCGGCGTAGCGTTTCAGGTAATCTATGCCCACCCGGTCGTCCACCAGGTTCCGCCGGCACGCCGTCTCGCATTCGCGGACGCACACACGCCCGCACACCAGGGGCAGGGGGTTCTTTTCCTTGATGAGTTTTACCGCTTCCCTGTAGCGTCCCGTCGACATGAGGGCGATATACCCCTGTACGTCGACGCCCGCGGGACAGGTCTGGGTGCAGGGTCCCAGGCAGTCCGCGTAATGGTTGGAAAGGAGCAGCTCGAGGGCCGTCTTCCTCGACTCCCTGATCTTCTCGCTGTCCGTGCGTATGCTCATGCCGGGCGCCACCGGGCTCGAGCAGGAAGGGACGAGCTTTTCGAGACCTTCCACCTCGACCACACAGAGATAACAGGAGCCATAGGGAGGAAGCTTTGGGTCGTGACAGAGGGTCGGTATCGTGTCTATATCATGTCTCCGGACGACGTCGAGGATAGTATCGCCGGGATTCGCCGCATATTCCTGGTCATTGATTTTGATTTTCATTTGTTCTGTCATCGTCATCTCCACCCTAGTCTTTGAGCACTGCGTTGAGCTTACAGGAGTCGAAGCACTTGCCGCACCTGATGCAGAGTGCCGGATCTATCGTATGGGGCTTTTTCTTTTCCCCGCTGATGGCCTCCACCGGGCAGGCCTTGGCGCAGGCCATGCAGCCCTTGCACGCGTCTTCCTTTATCGCATAGGTGAGCAGGGCGGGACAGCTATGGGCGGGGCATTTCTTTTGCCGGATATGGGCTTCATACTCTTCCGGGAAATATTTGAGCGTGGTGAGCACGGGGTTGGGCGCCGTCTGCCCGAGACCGCAGATCGCGTTGTTCTTGATCTGGTACGCCAGGTGCTGGAGTAGCGGGATATCGCTCTCTTCCCCTTTTCCGTCGGTGATCCGTTCGAGGATTTCGAGCATCCGTGTCGTCCCTATACGGCAGAAGGTGCACTTTCCGCACGATTCATCCTGGGTGAACCGCAGAAAGAATTTTGCCATATCGACCATGCAGGTGGTCTCGTCCATCACCACCATGCCGCCTGAGCCCATGATGGCGCCCGTCTTGTTTATCTGCTGGTAGTCGATGCGCAGGTCCCCCATCGACGCGGGGATGCATCCGCCCGAGGGCCCTCCCATCTGCACCGCCTTGAATTTCTTGTCTCCTTTTATGCCGCCGCCGATCTCATAGACTATCTCATTGATCGTGATGCCCATCGGCACCTCGGCCAACCCTCCCCGCAGGATTTTGCCCGCAAGGGCGAAGACCTTCGACCCCTTGCTGTTATCCGTCCCCATGGAGGAAAACGCATCGCTGCCGTTCGTGATGATCCACGGCACGTTCGCGTAGGTTTCCACGTTGTTTATATTGGTGGGTTTACCCCATAGGCCGCTCTGGGCGGGGAAGGGGGGTCTGAAGCGGGGCATGCCCCGCTTTCCTTCAATGGAAGCGATGAGCGCCGTCTCTTCTCCGCAGACGAAAGCGCCGGCCCCTTCCTTTATTCTTATGAAAAAGTTCATGTCCGACCCGAAGATATGGCTCCCCAGGAACCCTTTCTCCAAAAGCTGCCTGATGGCGTCCCTGAGCCTCTGGACCGCCTTCGGATATTCGGCGCG
>PLSJ01000438.1:0-4648 GCA_003165115.1 Syntrophaceae bacterium
TTAAGGCAATGCGGGTGTACTTTACGTAAAAATGAGGAAGGCGATGAGAAGAGTCTACTTCGACCACAACGCGACAACGCCGATCCACCCGGATATTCCGGTTTTTGTGAAACCCTTTTTCCGGGAGCTTTTTGGGAACCCTTCGAGCCTTCATTGGGCGGGCAGGGACGTGAGACCATACGTGGACGAGGCGCGGGAACAGGTAGCTGCCATGATCAAGGCGAATTCCGGCGAGATCGTCTTTACGGCGGGCGGCACCGAGGCGGATAACCAGGCCATAAAAGGCGCGGCGTACGCCTTATCGGGGAAGGGACGGCATATCATTACCACGAAGGTCGAGCATCCGGCCGTGCTCAATACGTGCCGCTATCTCGAAAGCAAAGGCTTTTCCGTCACCTATCTGGACGTAAACAGAAACGGCCTTGTCGACCCTGACGACGTGAGAAGGGCTATCACCAGGGAGACGGTCCTTATTTCGGTAATGTATGCGAACAACGAGACGGGGACCGTGCTTCCGATAAAGGAGATAGGGGGCGTCGCTCGGGAAGCGGGCGTGCTTTTTCACTCTGACATGGTGCAGGCCATGGGGAAGATCGACATAGATGTCCGCGAGCTGAACGTCGACCTCGGCTCCTTTTCGGGTCACAAAGTGTACGCGCCCAAGGGCATCGGCATCCTGTACGTGAGGGAGGGGCTGGAGATAGACAGCCTGATCCATGGCGGCCATCAGGAGATGGGAAGAAGGGCCGGAACGGAGAACATAATCGGGATGGTGACCTTCGGCAAGGCGTGCGAGATAATGATGAGTGAAATGGCCGAGGAGAACGAGAGGATCGAATTCCTCCGGACGCGGCTTTTGTCCGGCCTCGAAGAAAAGATAGACGATCTTCACCTGAACGGAGACCCGGAAAGGCGGCTTCCCAACACCCTCAATATCAGCTTCGAGTTCGTGGAGAGTGAATCCCTGCTCATCAGCCTCGACTTCGCCGGCATTGCCGTCTCCGCGGGGTCCGCCTGCTCGTCGGGAAGCACCGAGCCGTCGCACGTGCTCCTCGGGATGGGGATTCCGCCGGAAATTTGCCAGAGTGCGCTCAGGATAAGCCTGGGACGGGAGAATACGGAAGAAGACATCGACTACGCCCTCGATATAATCCCGGACGTTGTGGGAAGACTCCGGGAGATGTCTCCCTTTTACAAAAGAAGATAACCCTTTCTCTCTCACGAGGGACGAGGGAAGATTTAGGAAGGTCCGATAGGTCGTAGAGGACCCATTAAAGAGCGAAAACGAAGAAAAGCAGTCTATGACGGCAGATTTGACCGACACGAAAACATTTTTCATTTTTACCACCGGATGCAAGGCAAACCAGTGGGATTCCCACGTGATCACCGATAAGCTCGAAAGATCGGGTTTCATCCGCGTCACGGCGGAGGCCGCGGACCTGGTCGTCATCAATGCCTGTTCTCTTACGGGCAGGGCAGAGACGGATGCGAGACGATTCATCGGGAGGACGCGCCGGGTGAATCCGGCCGCGCTGGTGGCGCTTGTCGGTTGCCACGCACAGGCATACCCGATGCGCGATTTTGGGGCAGACCTCGTGCTCGGCCAGGGGGAAAAGTTCGAGATCGACCGGTACCTGCCGGAGAAAGGGCGCTTTGTCGCCTCCAGCCGCGTGTTCCCCATGGAGAAGACCGGGATAGCCGACCAGAAGGGCCGGACCAGGTTCTTCTTCAAGATACAGGACGGCTGCAACAAGTTTTGCAGCTACTGCATCGTCCCCATTGCAAGAGGCGCAGGGAGGTCGCGGCCCGTCGAGGACGTGGCGGCGACCATGGAGGCCCTGCGGAAGAAGGGGATAAAGGAGGTCGTCCTCACGGGGATTGATATTGCCGCCTACCGTGACCCCGCCTCAGGCATGGGCCTGAAAGACCTGCTCCTCCTTTTTGAGAGTCTGCCCACGCCTCCCCGGATTCGCCTCAGCTCGGTGGACCCCGATTATATGGACGACGCGTTCATCGAGGTGCTTGCCGCATCAGGGAAGATCGCGAAGAGCATCCATATCCCCGTCCAGAGCGGCTCGGACAGGATCCTCAAGGGCATGGGCAGGGGGTATGGCAGCGCTTCTATCGTGGCCCTGGTGAAAAGGCTGAAAGGCCGCATACCGGCCATCGGCATAGGCATGGATATTATTGCGGGATTTCCGGGCGAAGACGAGGAGGCGTTCGAGGAGACCTGCGCTTTTATCGAGGCCCTAGGCATCTCTTACCTCCACGTCTTCCCTTACTCCGAGCGGCCGGGCACCAGGGCGTCCGGCTTCGGCGGCAAGGTTGCCGAGTCGGTGAAAAGGAGGCGCGTGAAGAGTCTGAAGAAGATAGACGCGGCAAAAAGAGAAGCTTTCTCGCGCGGCCACCTGGGGCAAAGGGTCTGTATCATCCCCGAAGCGAAGATGTACGCGGGCAGGTTCATGAGAGGTTTTTCCGACAACTATCTGCCCGTCTACATCCCTTATGAAAAAACGCTTGAAAATAATCTCGTGGACGTTACAATAACAGACATGCAGGATTCGAGGTTGATAGGAGGTCTTAGGTGTTCGTAGCCGGGGATTTCGTTATTGCCGCCGCAGTTGTCATCGACAAGCTGCTCTCGGCGTATATGCTGGTCGTTGTCGTGCGTGCTCTCCTCTCGTGGGTGCATCCGGATCCTTACAACCCGGTCGTAAGGTTTATCAACGGCCTCGTCGACCCGGTGACGTACCGCATATCGAGGATCGTTCCAACGAGGATTGGCATGGTCGATATCTCGCCCATCATACTGATCGCCCTCATCTGGTTTGCCCAGTCGTTTCTCGTCAGGGTCATCATGGACGTGGGCAGCAGGCTCCGGTGAACCTGGAAGTGAAGGTAATTACCGGGGCGAAAAAGCGGGAGATGAGGATCGAGGGCTCGCGCCTGAAGGTGAGGCTCGTGGCAAGACCGGTAAAGGGCAAGGCCAACGAAGAACTGATCGCCTACATCGCCGAAATGTTCATGGTGAGGAGACGCGACGTCAGCATCATTGCCGGCGAAAAGGAAACGCGGAAGGTCCTCTCGATTCCCCTTAAAGAAGACGAGCTTACGCAAATCCTCCAAAATTTTTCTTGACAAGTTCTTTTTAAAAAGGCCACAATGACGGAGATAGGAAACAGCATTTTACCTTGTGAAATGAGGGTTTCATAACAGTCAGTATTTTCTTCTTCCATGGGAGCGGATGCCCTTACTCGGAAACGGACTTTTGTAAGCAACCGGTCAATAAGCGCGCAAACGAAAACCAGGGATTCTGGTCTGAATAAATTGGGCGATTCTACCGGCGGCAGATGCGTCTTCTGTGCGCTAGGGTAAAATGATTCGGGAAAGGGAGGGGCAATGGAAAATGCACTTGACGTTTTTTTAAGGGCATGCAAGGTGGTGCTGAATGTTATCGCCAGCGCTGCTCTCACCTTCATGATGTTCCTGACCGTAGCCGATATAATCATGCGGGCCTTCGGCCGTCCGCTCGTCGGCACGTACGAGGTCGTAAGCCTCGCGTTGGCGCTCGTTATCGGGTTCGGCATCCCTCGGGTCTCCATGGACCGCGGGCACGTCTACATGGAAATCCTGGTGGAGAAACTTTCTATCAGGAACAAGGCCATAATGAATACCTGCACCAGGATCGTCTGTATCATGCTTTTTGCGCTCATAGCCTACAACCTCTTCAGCATAGGCAACGAGTTCCACGCGTCCGGCGAGGTGTCGCCGACGATCAAGCTGCCTTTCTTCCCCATCGCGTACGCCGTGGGCGTGTGCTGCTACATTGAATGTCTGGTGTTCGTCCACGATATCGTTTTGATTTGGAGGGGCCAATATGAATGANNGAATGAGATGACTATCGGTATCCTCGCGCTCGTAGTGCTCCTGGCCCTTTTTGCAACCGGCATCGAATTGGGCTTTGCTATGGCCGCGGTAGGATTTGTGGGTTTTGCATACTTTAACGGATTTCCCGCGGCGATGAGCCTGCTGGGGAGAGACCTCTACGACGTCATGACGAACTACGGCTACACCGTTTTCCCTCTCTTCATCCTGATGGGACAAATCGGCTTCAACGCGGGCATAGCGGTAAGGCTCTATGGCGCCGCCAACAAGTTCATCGGCCACATCCCGGGCGGCCTCGCCATGGCGACGGTCGTGGGGGCCACGGGGTTCAAGGCGATCTGCGGGTCATCGGCGGCAACGTCGGCGACCTTCGCCAGTGTGGCGATCCCGGAGATGGACAGGTACGGTTATGACCGGAGGCTTTCGACCGGCATCGTCGCGATCGTCGGCACCCTCGGGTGCATCATACCGCCCAGCGTCGTGCTCATCATATTCGGCATCCTCACCGAGCAGTCGATAGGGCAGCTTTTCCTTGCCGGGATTATCCCCGGATTGATCATCGCCCTCTTTTTCCTCGGTATCATTTACGGGTGGGTAAAAATCAGCCCGAAGGTGGCCCCCCTGTCCGGGCGGTCCACATGGGCGGAAAGGGTGAGGACCCTGCCCGAGGTCGTGTGGATATTGCTCGTCTTCATGCTGGTGGTCGGCGGCATCATGTCCGGCTATTTTACCCCCACGGAGGCCGGCGCCGTCGGCACGTTCG
>PLSJ01000438.1:4657-5180 GCA_003165115.1 Syntrophaceae bacterium
TCCTCATGCTCATTGCCGGCTCCACCATACTCGGCCATTTCATCGCGGTGACGAACATCCCCCAGGCGGTGGCCGATTACGTGGTTGCGCTGCCCCTCAACCGTTACATCATCATGATACTGATCTGCTTCGTGTATGAGCTGGGCGGCTCGTTCATCGATGACCTCGCGTTCATGATCCTCGCTACTCCGATCTTTTACCCCGCGGTCCTCAAGCTGGGCTTCAATCCGCTCTGGTTCGGTATAGTGATCGGCGTTGTCGTGATGATCGGCGTGGTCATCCCGCCTGTCGCAGTCTGTGTGTTCGTGGTAAAGAATATCACCAAGGAGCCCATGGGTCGCATATACAAGGGCGTCATGCCCTTTCTGCTCTCTCTCGTTGTCGTGTGGGCCCTCCTGTTCGTCTTCCCCCAGCTTGCGCTCTGGCTTCCCACGGTGTTTTACAAATAGGGGCCGGCCGGTCGTGACGAAGGGGCTTGTCGTGAGAGGGTTTTTGGGTCGGTTTCGGATGGCGCACATGGCGC
>PLSJ01000519.1 GCA_003165115.1 Syntrophaceae bacterium
TAGTCCAAATGCGTTTGCCCTGGCCAAGCTCCCGCGAGGCGCATGAGGCGGGGCATCTCTATTTCGGCGGCCTTGATGCGCCGATGTTGGCGGCCCGAAAAACTTCCGCACATTTCGTCACATCACTTTCCGCGTCGTCGAGCTTCGGGGCGGCGGCGGCGCGCTGACCCGGCCTCGCGTTGGGTGTACCATTTAACGCGGCTGTATGGTATCTTTCCTCTGTGGATATGTTGTCGTTCCTCGAGAATGTGCCGCTCTTTAAAGGGTTGCCGGCGGACCAGCTCGGCCGGATCGCCGGGATCGGCGTGTCGAGGGTCTACAGGCGCGGAGAGACCGTGTTTTCCGACGGCGAGGCGGCGGATGGCTTCTATGTGCCGATGAGAGGGAGGATAAAGATATTCAAGCTTTCGCCGGAAGGGAAGGAACAGGTGCTGCACATAATGGGGTTTCAGGAACCGTTCGGCGAGGCCGCGGTCTTCAGCGGCGGGCGGTTTCCCGCTCACGCCCAGGCGCTGGAGGAGAGCCTTCTCATCTTCTTTCCCGCGCCCGCCTTCGTCGACCTCACGCGGCACGACCCAACACTGGCCATGAACATGCTGGCGCTGCTGTCGCGCCGTCTCAAGCAGTTTGCCGGCCTGGTGGAGCAACTGTCCCTGAAAGAGGTGCCCGGGAGGCTCGCGTCCTATCTCATTTATGTGAGCGATCGCGCCCACGGCGCCGCCCTCATCGAGCTCGACATATCGAAGACACTCCTCGCCAACGTGCTTGGCACCATACCTGAAACGGTCTCCAGGGTGCTCGGGAAGATGGCGACGGAAGGGATCATCGAGGTGGAGGGACGGCGGATCAGATTGATCGAGCGAAAGAAGCTGGAAGAGCTGTCGCAGGGGGCAAGCTTTTATGACGAGGGTGGGGGCGCACGATGAGCCGGGCCCTCACCGAACACGAAAAGGTGATGCGATGACAAAGCCGAAATCCCTAGGGTGTACCGCGAGGTCCGCGAAAATACAGCCATTCTATGTCATGGAGCTTTTGGAGAAGGCGAAAAGCCTGGAGGCGCATGGCGAGAACGTGGTCCATATGGAGATCGGGGAGCCCGACTTCACCACCCCGCTGGCCATAAGGGAGGCGGGCATGCGGGCCATGGAGGAGGGGCACACCTTTTATACCCACAGCCTCGGTTTGCCCCAATTGCGCGAACGGATTTCGGCCTACTATGCCGAATCGCGCAACGTGAGCGTGCCGGCCGACAGGATCATCGTGACGAGCGGCACGTCCGGCGCCTTTTTTCTTCTCTGCGCGGTGCTTCTCGACCGGGGAAGGAATTTTCTGATCGCCGATCCCGGATATCCGTGTTACCGGAATTTCGGCACCCTCTTCGACGCGCGCGTCGTCCCCCTGCCTGTCGCCGAAGCGTCCCGGTTCGAGATCACGCCCGGACAGGTGGAAGGATGCGGGGCCGTACCGCACCTCCTTATGCTCTGCAGCCCGGCCAACCCTACCGGCGCCGTGTATACGGGGGATTCGCTGGCGCGTCTCTTCGATGCCGTCTCGAACGCCGGCGGCGTTATGGCGGTGGACGAGATATACTCCGGTCTCACCTATGACCGGAAATATCTTTCGGCCCTCGCGATATCGGACGAGATCGTGGTCATCGACGGGTTTTCGAAAACCTACGCGATGACCGGCTGGAGGCTCGGATGGATGGTAGTGCCGCAGTCGCTCGTGCGCCCCATCCAGAGGGTGGCGCAGAACGTATTCATCTCGGCCCCGACCGTTGCCCAATACGCGTCCCTCGCTGCGTTCGACGTTTCGACGGAGCTTGAAGCGATGAAAGAGACGTACAGGCAAAGACGCGCGTTTCTGTTCCCCCGCTTGAAGCAGCTCGGGTTTGATCTGCCCGTGTGGCCTGAAGGGGCCTTCTATATATACGCCGGCATCGAAAGATGGAGGATGGACAGCATGGAATTCGTGGAAAGGGCGCTCGTGGAGGCAAAGGTCGCGATTACGCCGGGGTATGATTTCGGCGCTTACCGGGCAGGCTCCCATGTGCGGTTTTCATTCGCGAACAATACCGAAAACCTGAAAGAGGGGTGCGAGCGGCTCGAAGAGTGGCTTGGCAGCCTTTGACCTTTTGGTGCGCCGGACATTCCTCGTTCGATTCATCATCCTTGTAATACCTCGTGTTTGCAGCGTTGCCTGGAGGGCGAGACCGGCTTCGGCTAATGGCCCGGCCGGCGCGGTCGCCTTCTTTCATTTGACGCTTCTCTCCCTATGGTTGTATACTACAACTATAATGCCGGTAGACAACTTATGATGGACGACCCTTGCAAGTACTCGCTCGAANNTGAAGCAGGTCAATCGGGCGCTTTCCGAAGAAGGGCTGCATGTTACCCTTCAGGAATGGCCCGTTCTCATGCTCGTGTGGGACGAGAACGGGCTTTCGCAAAATGCGCTTGCGAGAAAACTCTTCAAGGATAAGACCACGATAGCCAGGCTGGTCGCCGGTATAGAGTCATCCGGACTGGTCGTAAAGGGGGAGCGCCCCGATAGAAGAGAAAAGGGCGTCTTTCTTACGGAAAAGGGAAAGACGATTATGGATAAGGCAACGGCGAAAGTCGTGGAGATTGACGGCGTTGCGGGGGCAGGAGTTTCTGAGGCCCACCTGCGGATATGCCGGAACGTCCTCAGGCGCGCGCACATAAACCTGGCACGGTGAGTTTTTTTTCGGCAAATGGTTGTAGAGAGCAACTATATCTTTTCAAGAGAGCAGGCAAGGCTGGATAGGCCGCGAGAGGCATTTTGAGCGATAGTGTGACGATGCAGACAAAACCGGTTTCCGATTATCCTTCGGAATACGAAACGAAGGTGGTTTTGAAGGATGGCTCGGTCAGTTTGTTCAGGCCGATAAGAAGAGACGACGTTGAAAGCTGGCTCACGTTTTACAAACGTCTCGGCAAAAGGACGCTCTACCTTCGCCTTCAATATCTGCCTCACGAGATGGAGCGGGAGGAAGCGCTCCGCTTCTGCTCCGTCGATTATGTGAACAGCTTCGCCTTTGTGGCGGAGGCAATAAGAGATCATCAAAAGTGTCTCGTTGCCGTCGGCCGCTACAGCCGATTACCGTCCGGCAGCACGGCGGAGATAGCATTCGTCATAGAGGAAGACTACCAGAAGCTCGGCATGGGAACGAAGTTTATAGAATGGCTCGCGACCGTCGCCCGCAAGAACGGTATCGATACATTCGAGGCCTTTGTGCTTCAGGAAAATACCACGATGCTTTCCGTGTTTCAAAGCTATGGTTTTCATATGAAAAGGAAGCTCCAGGGCGACGTCTATCATATCACCTTTCCATTGACGAAGACCCCCGAGGTAGTGAGGAAGAAAGAGGAAAGGGCAGCCGCCGCGACGATTAATTCTCTGCGCCATATAATGAAGCCGCGATCGGTGGCGGTGATAGGCGCATCGAACCGGCAGGGCTCGATAGGGCAACTGGTTTTCCGGTCCGTCATCAGCAACGGGTTCTCTGGTGTCGTCTATCCGGTCACTCTTACTTCTCAGGCGGTGATGTCGGTCAAATCCTATGTTTCCATACTCGATGTCCCCGGTAGCGTGGACCTGGCGATAATAGCGGTCCGGTCTTCCCATGTCCTGAAGGTGGCGGATGAGTGTGGAAGAAAAGGGGTAAGGGGCATCATCGTTATCTCGGCCGGCTTCAGAGAAAAAGGACCGGATGGCGCAGCCCTGGAAAGAGAGTTGCGGGAAACGGCGTTCGGCTATGGAATGCGGATAGTGGGCCCGAATTGCATGGGATTGATTAATACGGACCCCCGCGTCAGGTTGAATGCTTCCTTCTCCCTGATATTCCCGCTCCCTGGAAACATTGCCTTCATGACGCAGAGCGGG
>PLSJ01000473.1 GCA_003165115.1 Syntrophaceae bacterium
GCCTGACCTGGACGAGGAGGTAGTGGAGCTTCCTGCCGTCGCTGCCGATGACGTTCTCGAAACCTATGCCGTTCGGGACGACGTCGATGCCGGCCGACTGGTAGTGGTGGTAGATGTCGTTGAGGGCCGCCCGGTTCTGCGCGACCAACTCCGAGAGGGCAGGGTCCTGGTAAGAGGTTTTTACGCCCTCGGTTTCGGTTTTTGCCACGTGTACGGGGCCGGCGCAAGAGACAAGGACGCACAGGAACAAAACGAAAATCAGCGTTGCTTTCATGTTCGATCTCCTTTGTCGAGAATTTTGACGATCTCCCTCAATTCTTCCTTGATCTCCACAAAGAGCGTTCTTTGTGTGTTCAGATATTTTTTGGCGCCGTCGATAGTAAACCGTTTTTCGTAAAGGAGTTTTTTGATGGTAAAGATCGCATCCAGGTCCCTCTTTGTGTACAGCCTCTGCCCCCGTAAGCTTTTGGCGGGCCTTATGTCCCTGAATTCCTGTTCCCAGTACCTCAGTATGTGCGGCTTCAGGCCGGTAAGAGTGCAGACCTCCTTTATCCTGTAGAATATCCTTTCGGGGATATTCGGGATCATGCGCCGTTGTCGTCGTAGTTTATCTCGTCTTTCAAAACCTGGCTCAGCTTGAAATTCAACACCTTGCGCGGGGCAATCTCGATCACTTCACCCGTCTGGGGGTTCCTTCCTTTTCTTGCCTGCTTCTCTTTTACCACGAAATTCCCCAGCCCGGATATCTTGACGTTTTCACCCTGAGCCAGGCTCTGCTTTACGATCCTGAAGAATTGCTCGACGAGATCCGACGACTCTCTCTTTGAGAAACCGAGCTTTTCGTATACTGTCGTCACTATTTCCTGCTTCGTCATTACCCCCTCCCTACATTCTCAGTTTAATCCCTTCTGTCATGGTAAGCCTGTCAATGATGTGCTGTTGCAGCGCGTTCACGTTCTCGTCCGTGAGGGTTTCCTCGTGGGATTGAAACACGACGCGGAATGATATGCTTCTCACCTCCTTTTTAAACGTATCGAAGACCCCGACCGAGACTATCAGGGGAGACACTCCGGCTATCTGCCCGATCAGATCGGCCACCGGGACCGGATCGGGCACGTAAAACGAAAAATCGCGCACAACGGCCGGGTAGCGCGGAATCGGCCCGTAGGTCCTTTCCTGGGTACCCACCTCGCCGAGCACGTCGAGGGAAAGCTCGGCGCACCAGACTTTCTCGTCCGTGTTGTAGGCGGCCGTCACGTCCTTCCGGAGCGCCCCGATCCAGCCGACTTTTCTGTCGCCGGCAAAGACGTCCGCGGCATATCCGCTTTCGAGGAAAGGACTTTCGGCCTTAACGAGGCGGAGCCGGAGGTTGAACCGCTCGAAAAGCCCCTCCAGCACGCCCTTCAAGTCGAAGAAATCGGATTCCTTCACCTGGTCTCTCCAGAAGTACTCCCTTTCCTTGCCCGTTATCGCGCAGGCCAGGTGCATCGATTCACGGGGCAGCACGGATGCGTCCGACCCGAAGAACACCTTGCCGACCTCGAAGAGCCTCAGGTTCTTTGCGCCCCTGTTCGCGTTATAGGCGATGTTTTCGAGCAGGCGCGCGGCAAGAAAGGTGCGCATGACGCCCAGCTCTTTCGATATCGGGTTGAGCAGGGGCACGCATGACGCGCGCTCGTCCGGGGCATGAAGGAGAAAGTTCTCGATGTCCTTGACGCCGAAGAACCCGTAGTTGATGACCTCGAAGAACCCGCATGCCGCCATGTACGCCTTGGCGGTATCGATGTCCTTATCCGACTTGAGAGGCGACACGGGGAGCAGGGGGCTGACCGGGGCGGACGCGGGCACCGCGTCGTAGCCGGCTATGCGCGCCACTTCCTCGACGAGGTCGACATACTCGTTCACATCGTGGCGGAACGACGGTATGGAGAAAGCGACCTCTTCTGTGTCGGAGGCGGTCTCGCGGATGCCGATCGACGCAAGGCCGTCGACGATGTCCGCGCGTGAGAGCGGCACGCCGATAAGGTCCGTCGCGCGCTTCAGGTTCAGGCGTATCGTGCGAGGCTCCTGCTTTTCGTATACCTCCAGGCTGCCCGCGAGCACGACTCCCCCCGCGGTGCCCTGCATCAGCCCGACGGCCCTCCGGGCGGCAAAGTCGCACGTTTCTCTGTCGATGCCCTTCTCGAAGCGCAATGACGCTTCGGACCGCAAATCGAGCCGCCGCGCCGTCCGTCTGATGGAGAGGGGGTTGAAGAACGCGCTCTCCAGGAGCACGTCTTTCGTGCCTGGGCTTATCTCGGAATTCTCTCCCCCCATGACGCCGGCGAGGGCCACGGGGCCGGAACCGTCGCAGATGAGTATGTCACCCTTGACGAGCGCCCTGTCCTGGCCGTCGAGGGTGCGGAACGTGGACTTCTCCCCTGCCACCCTCACCTCGATGCGTCTTGAAGCTATGCGGCTGTAGTCGAAGGCGTGGAGGGGCTGACCCAATTCCAGCATGACGTAGTTGGTCACGTCGACGATGGCGTTTATGGGTCTCATGCCGGCCTTCACGATCCTGTTCCTCATCCAGAAAGGGGCGGGGACGATCGAGATGCCCCGCACCATGCGCAACACGTACCTGGGGCATGCATCCGTATCGACGACCGAGAGCTGGATGAGGCCGTCGATGGTGTCAGCCTCGTTCAGGGTGAAGGAGGGAAGGGTGACCTCGAGGCCGTATATGGCCGCAACCTCTCTCGCGATGCCCAGGATGGAAAGGCAGTCGCCCCGATTTGGCGGCACGTTGACGTCGAGCACGTCGTCGGCGATCCGCAAAGCGCGGTCGAGCGGCTCGCCGGTCTTCAATCCTTCGGGGAGCAGGAAGATACCGCTATGGTCGTCCGAGAGGCCAAGCTCCCTCTCCGAGCAGAGCATCCCGGAAGACTCGACGCCCAAGAGCCGTTTTTTCTCGATCACGCTGTTGTCGGCGAGGCGCCCGCCGGGCACGGCGACCGCCACCGTCTCACCGATGGCGACATTAGGGGCGCCGCAGACGATGGGAAGGACGTCGGTCCCTACCTCCACCTGGCACAGGGAGAGCTTTTCCGCACGCGCGATCGCCTCGATCGTGAGGACCCTGCCCACGTAGACCTCGCTGAACCGCACGGACGTCCGCTCCACTCCCTCGACTTCGAGCCCGCGCATGGTGAGTGAGTCCGCCACGTCGCCCGCGGCCGCGGACACGGGGGTAAATTCTTTCAGCCAGTCGAAGGGCACTTTCATTGCAACCTCAGAACTGCGACAGGAAACGGACGTCGTTATTGTAGAACTGCTTGATGTCGTCGATGCCGAACTTTATCATGGCGATCCTCTCGACTCCCATGCCGAAGGCGAACCCGCTGACTTCTTCCGGGTCATAGCCCACGTTCCTGAAGAGCTGGGGATGGACGGCGCCGGAGCCGAGGATTTCGAGCCACCCCGTCTTCTTGCACACCCCGCAGCCCACGCCCTTGCAGATGACGCAGCCGATATCGACCTCGGCGGAGGGCTCGGTGAAGGGG
>PLSJ01000283.1 GCA_003165115.1 Syntrophaceae bacterium
GCGCGGGAGGAAGAGGTACTGCGCTCAGGTTATACTGGAAATCGATTTCCCTGGACGAATACGGAGCCAGCGTACCCAAATTCCACGCCATATTGATCGTGTTGTCCCCGTTCCCGGCGTTTCCGCCAAGCAGAAGCACGTAAGGATTCCGCTCCCAACCTGATGAAACGCTCGCGACTCCTCCACCGGTGACGTCCTGGATCTGGATGGTCAGTCCGTTGTACGGTCCAACGGCCGTAACCACGGCTTTTCCCCCAATCGTTCCGATGCTGTTGTTCGTGGAGAATGTCGTCGGGTAATTCTGGTCAGGATCGAGACCGCGGGCATACACCACGTTGTTCAATGCCACACCTGTCATATTGAGCAGGTCGACGGAAAAGTGGATGCTCTTCGAAGCCTGGTCGAAATACGTGCGCTGAATGAGGCCCACGTAGCCGTAGCTGAGGGTCGAGACAGTACTTCCGGAGGTCGTGTTGATGGTGGTCACACCAAAGGTATTGCCGTCATTGTACCCGGCCGATCCCAGATTGGTATTGTTGATGCCAATGGAATAGAATTCCAGGGGCGTTCCCGGCGTGATGAAGTCCGGGGCCCCTGCGAAGTGGCCGGTACCCGTAGGGTCAAACTGTATTCCCACCCCATTGCCGATCAAACCGCCGCTGTCGTTTACCCCAACGTTCAGATACTGGCCCGTAAGGGTAAAGTCTGCGGCGTTGCCTATGCCATAGATGGCCAGCACGGCCACCGCCACCATTAAAAACTTGTGAAGCTTGCTGTTTTTCATTTTCCACTCCTTTGTGTCGTTACTATCGCTTTCCGCACGTGATGTCGAATCCGTCCTAGTGCTTTTTCGACACTTTCGCCTTTGCCAGTGCGCCGAAAAACGACACGCATCGTCCGCATATCCGCGTGCGAGCCGTCTCAGCCACGCCTTCTCACCTCCTTTTCCTAGGTTCGATTTACCTGGCAGCCGGGCGATCTATCTGGAGGACAACATAAGGAGCAAATCTGAGACCCGTTGGCTTTCCGTCCCACCGTCGCCGATGGTTTAGCTTGTTCAGATTGAAACAGAGTAATACATGGCATAACGGGTTGTCAAGCGAATTTTACGTTGAAACAAAAAAAAATTAGCGGCCAGGGACGACGAATATGCACCCCCACATATCGCCAGTAATTTCCACATGTTGGAAAAGGGTGGAAATCATCGGGTCCGTGACGTCTTCGGCGCATGCCCGGACCGCCCCGCTTCGTCCCCATTTCCTTCGATACCCCTTCTCTCCTCCTTCGCATGTGAGCCCGGTTTTCATCTTCCGCTGCCCGGCCCCTCGGGAACCGGAAAAGGGATGGCTTCGACATAATGTACCCGAAGCAAAGCATCAAAAAGAAAACCCGCCGGGCAGGTTCCGTGGTCCGGACACCGCGGGGCAATTTTGCCCAAGGTCCTCCATGAGATTTTCGGGACGGCCTTTGCGTCTTTTCGGGGTTGCTTGGTCTGTTCCGCCCGGACGCATGGCCGGGCCCCATGGTCCTTACGTCGCCCGACCGCTCTTTTGAATTCCGGAGAGGACGTCCGACCAGCCCTTTTGTATGACGTGACGCCATCGGAAACGGCACGAGGGACCGCCCGGCCCCACTGGCGGAAGCGATGACATTTCGATGGATCGTGCTCGAATGCATAATGGATCATCGCCAACCGCATAGGCAGCGTGCGGAAATGCGGCGAAGAACCCCGCGTTAGGGATATCGAAAACGTTTAAAAGAATCTGCTTGACATGTTTTCACTTTTGTTATACAATGTCTCTAGTTGAAAAAGCTAAACCACCGGCGACGGTGGGACGGAAAGCCAGCGGGTCTCGGATATGCTCCTTGTGAACCATTCAGACAGACAGCCGGGCTGCCAAGAAGGTAACTTTCGTGTCGAAAAAGGAAGGAGGTGAAGAGCGGTAACGGCAGTCCATGTTCCGGTAGTCAATCTGAATAGAAAAAGGAGAGGATACATGAAAAAGGTTGGTTTATTTGCAGTTGGTTTTGTTTTGGCGATCGGCTTGTTGGTCGGCGCTCCGGGCATGGCGAAGGCCGATGCGACGTTCGTGGGGCTTTCCGGGCCGGGCTCGGTAACAGGCTTTAACAGCTACGTTTTCTCCAGTATAGTCTCCCCGACCAGCACCTTGTCCATCAATGAGGGGGCCGACCTCAATGCGTCAAAACCCTATAAAGGAGTTGTCCCCGCCTGGCAGCTCACGGATGGAGCGCCGGGCGATTACACGTACATCGAAAACGGAAAGATTGCTATTAAAGGCAATCAGTTAACGTTCTCGGGTGAATTCGTCGATCAAACTTTCACCACTGTAGGCGGGAAGACTACGTTTGGCTGGGCGGTTGCTACCCCCGGTGCATTCAGCATCAACGGCACGCTGACCGGTTTCGCAGTGACGACCGCACCGAGCGGCAACAATTACGGCTGGACCGTGACTCTTGCCAACGGCGTTGCCGCCGGCCTCAGCAATGAAAGCTTTTTGGTCTCCGACGGCGCATTCACAGGCTCCGTAGGCTTCAGCTCGACCGGCAGCACCTTTTCGCACGTTACCACCAGCGGCAGCTTGTCCGCCGTTCCCGTCCCCCCGGCCCTCCTGCTGTTTGCTCCCGGCCTTTTCGGCCTTATCGGGATGAGGAAGAGATTCAACGTCTAAGACACGCTTTAACGGTTGTGTGGCAGGCAGAGATCAAGGTCTCTGCCTGCTTTTTTGTGGCGGCCCTGACAGCAGCCTATCTCCGTTGATGATTCATCGATACTTCAACACGGGGCAAAACCGGCCGCGGCTATACTTTGTAGTAATCCTGCAGGGGCTTCACCCTCAGATCGCCTTTTTTCATTGTCTCGATGGCGTTGACCACCGCCTGGGCGCCGGAAATCGTCGTGGTATAGGGGATCTTGTACTGGACGGCCCCCGCCCTGATCGACACCTCGTCGTTCTTGGGCTTCCTCCCGCTCGGCGTATTGATGATGAGGTGGATCTCCCCGTTCTTGATCATGTCGACCACGTGCGGCCTCCCTTCAGACACCTTGTTCACGAGGGTGGTGTCGATCCCGTTGTTCGCGAGGATCTTTGCCGTTCCCCTCGTCGCATATATCCTGAAGCCGAGGTCGGACAGCTTCTTCGCGATGAAGGCCACGTTCCTCTTGTCCTGGTTCTTGACGCTCAAAAAGACGTTGCCGTCGAAGGGGNNTCGCCGGTCGATTTCATCTCGGGTCCGAGTATGGTATCCACGCCGAAAAACTTATTGAAGGGGAAAACGGACTCCTTGACGGCGATGTGGCCGATCTGCACCTCCGTGTCCACGCCGAGGGTTGCGAGCTTGACCCCGGTCATCACCTTGGCTGCAACTTTTGCCCACTGCACGCCCGTGGCCTTGCTCACGAAGGGGACGGTCCTCGATGCCCTCGGGTTCACCTCCAGCACGTAGACGACGTCGTTCTTGATGGCGTACTGGATGTTCATGAGGCCCACCACCTTCAGCTCTTTCGCCAGTTGGCGGGTCTGCACCTTTATCCGTTCTATGAGGTCGTCGTTCAAAGAATAGGGAGGCAGCGCGCAGGCGCTGTCGCCCGAATGGATACCCGCTTCCTCGATATGCTCCATGATCCCTGCGACCACGCACTGCTCCCCGTCCGCGACCGCGTCCACATCGATCTCGATCGCGTCTTCGAGGAACTTGTCTATGAGTATGGGGCGGTCGGGAGATGCCTCGTATGCCTTTTCCACGAACGACTCCAGGTCGCCCTCCGCGTAGACTATCTCCATTGCCCTCCCGCCGAGCACGTAGGAGGGCCGTACCACGATGGGATACCCGATGACGTGCGCCACTTCCTTGGCCTCCGCGAAAGACGTGGCGATGCCGTTCTCCGGCTGGGTCAGCTTCAGCTTCTTGAGGAGGGCCTTGAATTTTTCCCTGTCCTCGGCGACATCGATACTTTCCGGCGAGGTGCCTATGATGGCAGCACCCGCCTTTTTGAGGGGCACCGCCAGGTTCAGGGGGGTCTGGCCGCCGAACTGCACGATGATGCCGTCCGGCCTTTCCCTCTTTACGATATCCAGGACATTCTCCAGGGTCAGAGGCTCGAAGTAAAGCTTGTCGGAGGTGTCGTAATCCGTGCTCACCGTCTCGGGGTTGCTGTTCACCATGATAGTCTCGTACCCAAGCTCCTTGAGGGCAAGCGCCGCGTGGACGCAGCAGTAATCGAACTCTATGCCCTGCCCGATCCTGTTCGGACCGCCTCCGAGGATCATGATCTTCTTTTTGTTCGAGTCGCGCGACTCGTTCTCCGTCTCATACGTCGAGTAGTAATAGGGCGTGTAGGCCTCGAACTCGGCCGCGCAGGTATCGACAAGCTTGAATACGCTCTCCACGCCGTGCTCGATGCGCCACTGCCGCACCTCGTCCTCGCTGACGCCGAGGATCGTCCCCAGCTGCCTGTCCGCATAGCCGTAGCGCTTCGCCTTCCTCATCATCTCGACCGACATGCCGTCCTGCCGGGAGAATAACGGGAGATCGCTCTTATAGGCCTCAAGCTCTTTTTCAAAGGTGACGATCTCCTCAATATTCTTGAGGAACCACCGGTCTATCTTCGTGAGGCCATAGATATCGTCGATAGTCATGCCCGCTTTGAGGGCGTGCCGTATGTAAAACACCCTGTCCTTATTCGGGACGATGAGCTTCTGCTTGATCAGCTCCAGGTCCTCCGCCCCCGGCGGGTGGCGATCGTCGATAATGCCGAACGAGCCTGTTTCCAGCGACCGGAACCCTTTTTGCAATGCCTCTTTGAACGTCCTGCCTATCGCCATCGCCTCGCCAACGGATTTCATGGAGACGGTGAGCGTCTCATCGGCACCCCTGAACTTTTCGAAGGTGAACCGGGGTATTTTTACCACGCAATAATCGATGGTGGGCTCAAAGGAAGCGGGCGTCTTCTTCGTAATATCGTTGGGTATCTCATCCAGCGTGTAGCCGACAGCCAGTTTTGCCGCTATCTTGGCGATAGGGAAGCCCGTCGCCTTGGAGGCCAGCGCAGAGCTCCTCGATACCCTCGGGTTCATCTCGATGACGACCATCCGGCCCGTATCGGGGTGGACCGCGAACTGGATATTCGATCCCCCTGTCTCCACGCCTATCTCGCGGATGATGGCGATGGAGGCGTCCCTCATCACATGGTACTCTTTATCGGACAAGGTCTGGGCCGGCGCGACGGTAATGCTGTCGCCCGTGTGGACACCCATGGCGTCAAAATTCTCTATGGAGCAGACGATGACGACGTTGTCCCGCTTGTCCCTCATCACTTCGAGCTCGTACTCTTTCCAGCCGATGACCGATTCCTCTATGAGGATCTCGTTGATCATGCTGCTCTCGATGCCCCTGGCCGCGAGGGCCTCGAACTCCTCGACGTTGTAGGCGACGGACGCGCCCGTGCCGCCCAGGGTATAGCTGGGCCTGATGATGGCGGGGAAGCCTATCTCGCGCGCGACCCTGCGCGCCTCATCCACGCCGTGGGCGAAGCCGGACCTCGGGATCTCCAGGCCGATCTTCTCCATGGCCGCCTTGAACTCCTCTCTGTCCTCGGCTTTCCTTATCGCCGCATAGTTGGCGCCGATCAGCTCGACGTGGTAACGTTCCAGGACACCTCTCTCCGACAGGACCGTCGCGAGGTTGAGCCCGGTCTGGCCGCCCAGGGTGGGGAGGAGCGCATCGGGCCTCTCCAACCGGATGATCGCCTCGAGCACTTCCGGTATGAGCGGCTCGACGTAGGTCCTGTCGGCCATGGCAGGGTCGGTCATGATGGTGGCGGGGTTGCTGTTGATCAAAATGATCCTGTACCCCTCTTCCCGCAGCGCCTTGCACGCCTGGCTGCCCGAATAAACGAACTCGCACGCCTGGCCTAACACGATCGGCCCGGAGCCGATGAGAAAAATTCTGCTGAAATCTATCCTCTTAGGCATGTCGCTCCTATTTGAATGCCTCC
>PLSJ01000345.1 GCA_003165115.1 Syntrophaceae bacterium
GCTGGGCCTGGGCCAGCAACACACGCGTGTCCGTCTGCTCCATCGCATGTGTCGCGCAAGGGTTAACCCAAAGGGGGCTGCCTATAATGACGCAAAGAAATACCAAGGCCAATCTCTTCTTCATAAACCCTCCATAAGAGAGGTTCAAGCCACTCGCCTGCCTCTCGTCGTTCGCCACAACAAGTATGCCGTGACGATGTCTCATAGTCAATACTCGCCGCCCTTACCTCACGTCGTCACGCATTCGAAGAAGGTTACAAGGTCTGCAAGAGCATCAAGAAACCGGGCTTTCCCATGACCCGCAAGAAAAGTTTTTCACCTTGTAACCTTTTAACGGATTCCCGCGACTTAATTGACAGCAGGCTAAAACAAGGCCGCGACACGAATACTCTTAGAGGAGAGAACAGGGAGGCAGTCAATGAAAAGCAAAGTAGCTGCGATAGTCGTCATAACCCTGGTGGGAGCACTACTCGCCCTTCCCACCACAAGCCATGCGTGGAGAGGAAGAGGAGGCTGGGGCTGGGGTCCGGGCGCTTTCGTGGGAGGCGCCCTGTTAGGCGCCGCTCTCACCGCTCCCTACTACGCGTATCCGCCTCCCGCCTATGCCTACCCACCGCCTCAGGTCGTCTACACGGCCCCGCCGCCGCCCGCTTACGCCTATCCGGCCCAGCCCGCTCCGCCGCCCGCCGCTTTCCAGCCGCCGCCAGCCCCCCAGGTCCAGGGCAGGGGCCAATGGGTCGAGGTGCCGGGCCAGACGGTGAGCAATATGTGGATACCCCCGCATAAGGTATGGGTGCCCGACAATTCACCCGATAATTCGATGGGTCACCCGACAGGCGGCGACCCTCATATGGAAAACGGGGAGTGACCATGAAAAGGGCATTGACGGTTTTTGTGCTTGCGACGCTCTTTGCCTGTCTCTTCGCTTCTCAAACGAGCTATGCCCAGGCGAGCGGAGAGGGCACCACGCTTCCATCCACGCAAGGGTCCGCCCCTGCCGGCGCCGCGGGGGCCTGGGTGCAAGTCCCCGGTGAATCGATAGGAGGCACATGGATCCCTCCTCACTGGGCCTGGTCGCCCGCCCCCGGACAGCCCCGCCCCGTGCCGTACCCTGTCCCGGCGTATGCCCTCGTCCCCGCCCCCAACTTCGGGAGCGTCCTTACCGATATCATTTTCCTGCGGCCCCTCGGTATTGCCGGATTGGCCCTCGGCACCGCGGCCGCCATCGTGGCCACGCCGTTCGCCCTCCCGAGCGGGAGCATGGGCGTGGTGGGGAGCACGCTCATCGTGGCGCCCTATGACTTCACCTTCCGCAGGCCCCTGGGGGTCTGGTAACATTGGGTAAGGGGCTTATACGTTGGTGGAGGGGGCTGGTCTCCTCGGGGAATGGAGCCGCCCTATTCTTTCCAGTCGAAGAATTCCTTGAACTTCTCTTTGAACCCCGTTGTGCGGGATGCGTCGCCGTTGTGCCGCAATTCCCTGGAGAGCTGTTCGAGCAGGTCACGCTGCCGGTCGGTCACCGTCTTTGGGACCGCTATATGGAGATGGACGAACTGGTCGCCCCTTCCGTACCCGTTGGTCTTCGGGACGCCGTGACCCTTCAGCCGGAAGACCTTCTCCGCTGACGTTCCCGGCGGGACCTTCAGGTTGAGCTCTCCCCCGAGGACGGGTACCGTGATCTCTCCGCCCAGGCAGACTGTCGGAAAATCGACCTCGGTGTGCACGTAGATATCATCGCCTTCGCGCTCGAATATCGGGTGCTCCCGCACTTTCAGCACGATGTAGAGGTCGCCCGCCACCGAATCCTGCGGACCCTGGGCGCCCTCACCCCTCATCTTCAGGCGGATGCCCGTATCGACGCCGGGAGGGACGTTGATCTTCAGGGCCTTCTTTGTCCTGACAAATCCCTTGCCTTTGCAGGTCTTGCACGGGTCCTTGATGAAATAGCCTTCACCGCCGCAGTACTCACAGGTCCTGTTGATAGTGAAGAAGCCCTGGGTGTATCTCACCTGGCCTCTCCCGTTACAGGTCTTGCAGACGGTCGGCTGAAATCCCGGCTCGATCCTCGACCCCTTGCAGGAAGAGCACTTCACCTCGTAGGGGAGCTCGATGTTCTTCTCGACGCCGAAGACCGCCTCTTCGAATTCTATCTCCAGATTATAGCGGAGGTCTTCCCCTTTCCGGGTCCTCCTCCGCTGCGTATTTCCAAAGAAATCGTTGAAAAGATCGCCGAAGATGTCGTCGAAATTCCGGGTAAAACCGAAATCGTAGGCGCCGGATTGGTCGGAAGTGCCGAAGCGGTCGAAGCCTGCCCGCTTCTGCGGGTCGCCCAGCACCTGGTAGGCCTGATTTATTTCCTTGAATTTTTCTTCCGCTTCCCGGTCACCCGGGTTGCGGTCGGGGTGATAGGTCAGGGCGAGCTTTCTGTAAGCCTTCTTTATTTCTTCATCGGTTGCGCCGTTGGCGACACCCAGGATATCGTAATAGTTCTTTCCCATGTTGGTGCGATAGTTTACACCGTTTCAGGCGTCTTCGCAACGGATACCATCGAAGGCCTCAGCAGCCTTCCGTCCATCATGTACCCTTTCTGGAACTCGCCCACGACGGTACCGGGCTCGACCCCGTCCTTTTCTTCCTGGTAGACGGCTTCATGCAGGTTCGGGTCGAAGGTTTTACCCGCCGCCTCGATCCGGGTCACGTCGAATTTCTCCAGCACCTTCAGGAACCCGTTCAGAGTGAGCGCAACACCTTCCGCGATGCTCTTCGCTTCTTCGCTCTTTCCCGCGTGCTCGATCGCCCTTTCCAGGTTGTCGATTACCGGCAGCAATTCCTTGATCAGCGTTTCGTTCCCGAACCTGAGGACGTCCTGTTTCTCCCTCGCCTTCAGCTTCTTGAAATTCTCGAATTCCGCCTGCTGGTAAAGCATCCTTTCCTTCAGCTCTTCCGCCTGTTTTTCCTTCTCCGCGAGGCACGCGTTCAGCTCTTCGACGATCTCTTCCTTCTTCTTCTTTTTGTCCTCTTCGTGCCCGGCCTCCCGATGCTCTTCCTTCTTGCCCTTCCCCTGCTCTCCGCTCGTATTGCCGTGCTTGTCTTTCTCTTTATCGCTCATGTCCAGCCTCACATAATCCGGAGCAGGTCGGTTACCGCCCGAGCCGTATAATGCACTATGGGTATTATCCTTGAATAGTTCATGCGCAAGGGGCCTATCACGCCCAACACCCCGTGATGCATCCGGTCGATCTGGTAGCATGACGTGATGATACTCATGTCCCTCATTTCCTTCACTTCGGTCTCCGCCCCTATGATCACGTTTATTCCTTCCTGCTCCATGCTCTTATCGAGCAGTTTCAGCAGGTTTTCCTTTCTTTCGAACGCATGGAAGAGGTCTCTCAGCCTGTTGATGTCGGAGAGCTCGGGCACACCGATGAAGCGCGACGTCCCCTCCAGGTAGACTTCCCTCTCTTCTTCCTTGCTCATGATCTGCTCAAGGACGTCCATGATCTTGTCCATGAGAGACTGGAACGCCTCCCGGTCTCTCGCCATGTCCTCGAATATGCTCTTCCTCAGCGAATAAAAAGGCAGGCCCTCGCACCTCTCGTTCATGTACTCTTTCATGCCCTGCAAAACGTCCTGGGAAAACTCTTCCCCGGTCGTCACGAGCCTGGTGTGGACCATACCGGAAGAGGTCACGAATACGGCGAGGATGGTCGTCCTGGACAGCTTGACGAATTCGACTTCCTTGAAGAGCATGAAATCGACTTTGGGCTCGACCACGATGCCCGTGTAGTTGCAGAGGTTCGCGAGCGCCCGCGACGCGTCTCCCATGATCTCCTCGACCTGGGAATAGCGATGGCTCGCAAGCGTCTCCAGCACATGGAGCTCCCGTTTTCCGAGGGAACGGGGCACCAGCAGGCTGTTCACGTAATATCTGAACGCCTTTCCCGTGGGGACCCTCCCGGCGACCACGTGGGGCTTGTAGAGAAACCCCTGCTCCTCCAGATCGACCATGACGTTCCTGATGGTGGCCGAGCTCCACCTGTTGCCGATCAGCTTCGACAGCGTCCTCGACCCTACCGGCTCGGCCGAGTCGATGTAGCTGGTCATTATCAGCTCCAGGACTTTTTTCTCCCTCTCGGTCAATGTTTCCATAGCTTATCCACACTATAAGTTAATGATATCGTCCGTCTTTGTCAAGGAATCCAAGCCTTCACGCCATGTTGCGGACGCCAGGGCCCGGACCGTCCCCCACGTGCGCCCACGGATCCACCTTCCCTATTCTACATGTTCCCCGTGCCCGTGTAAACGGGTCTCGCCTTAGCCCGAAACTTCTTGAAAAGGCTGCTGCGGGTGATTACTAGTAATAACGCTCCAGGGAGGCGGCGGCCATGCGAAAACTTCTCTTTGTCGGTCTGGTCCTTCTCTTGCTTTCCTCATGCGCGACGGTGTTGAAGAAAGACCTGATGGAAACGGGCATACGGGACTTCTCTCTGGAGGACCTGACCAGGAACCCGGAAGCGTCCAAGGGGAAGTCCTACATTCTCGGCGGTATGATCGCCGGCGCCACCGTAACGGGGGCCGGGTTTCTTATCGATGCCCAGTACGTCCCCGTGGATTCCGCCGGATACCTCAAAGAGCAGCCGCCGGACGGCCGGT
The DNA here is from genome assembly GCA_003165115.1 of Syntrophaceae bacterium. Classification (GTDB taxonomy): domain Bacteria; phylum Desulfobacterota; class Syntrophorhabdia; order Syntrophorhabdales; family WCHB1-27; genus BOG-1155. Next base: position 4,654 of record PLSJ01000345.1, read on the forward strand.
TTTTCGCGCTTTACCCCAAAGAGATGGGCACACTCGATCCCGCGCTTTACAGCACGGGGAGGCAGATAACGCTGGCAGGCATATTTATCGGCACCCAGTCGGGCAAGATCGGACAAATGGACTATCTGTTGCCCCTGTTCCGGATCGAACAGATATTCTTGTGGCCGAAGCCCCAACTGTACCCTTCTTACTACTGGGACCCCTATTGGGGGCCATGGTGGGGGCCTTCCTGGCTGCCCTACGGATACCCGCCCTACGGGTACCCTTACTACTAGCGGCGTTACGTCGCCGCCGTCACAGCCTCGGGCAGCCGTTTCAGCAATTCCAGGGCGCGGTAGGCCTCCGTTTCGCTTAAGGACCCGAGGCCACAGGCCGTCGTGGCGATCACAGGCTGTTCCGCATCGCTCCCCGCCTCACGCAAATGGTCCTCGCACAAGCGCCATACACGGACAAGGCCGGCAAGGTCCACGTCACGCAACGCCTCGCCCGAAGACGGCACGATGCCGGGCGCGATGCTCCCGCCCCTTGCGAGAAACGCGTCAAGCTCCTGCCTGAAATAGAAGAGGGTCTCCATAAAATTGAAGGCGTCGTAGTTGATGACGTCCACCCCCGAGCGCAGGAGCACGGGCCAATCCGTATTACCGCAGCAGTGGACGCCTACGCGCGCATCCAGTCCTTCTCTCACCTCGTCGAACAGGGAGGTAACCTCAGCCGCGGAAACCGACACGAAAGCAGAGCCGAAAGAGACCAGCGCGGGCTCGTCGAAAAACAAGAGCACCTCTTTATCGGGACAGACGCGCCGTATCGCCCTGACCATCCAGGCCGCTTTCATGTGGAGCGCTTTCTTGACGATATCGAAATATGCGCTGTCATAAATGATGGGCTTGCCGTTCTCGTCCTTCAGCCCGATGCCGAGCGTGAAAGGCCCGGTCAACTGGCCTTTCACGTACCTGATCCCGTGCGCCATTGCGGGCAGTCTTTCGAGGAGCGCATAGAAACCGGGCGCGGCCCTGTCCGATATATCGAAGGCGTCCACGCGGTCGTTGTACACGTCTTCGTAAAACCGTTCTATGCCCTCGGTCTTTCTGGTATCCACGTAGACGGTGGCGGCGGCGGGGTCGACCACGAGGGCGGGCGTGCGCTCCAGGTACTGCACGTACATGTCTTCATAAAAGGAGCGCCGCGGCAATTGGGGCCAGAAGGGAATCTCGGGACAGCAGGCAAGGACCGCGTCCATTGCCTGCTCCACGTCGACAAAAGGGAGACTGCCGATGCTCGTTACCAACATGGGTCAGTTGTACCACAGGAGGGGGGGCGAGTCAAACATATCGGGCGGTGTGGCAGGGCAAACGCATTTGGACTAT
>PLSJ01000477.1 GCA_003165115.1 Syntrophaceae bacterium
ATCCGCGGTCACCGGCGCACCTACGTCGGCGCCATGCCGGGCATCATCCTGCGCGCCATGCGCGACGCCGGCACCGACAACCCGCTGTTCATGATCGACGAGATCGACAAGATGGGGGCCGACTGGCGCGGCGACCCCTCGAGCGCCATGCTCGAGGTGCTCGACCCCGAGCAGAACAACACGTTCCGCGACCACTACCTCGACCTGCCGTTCGACTTGTCGAAGGTCATGTTCATCACCACCGCCAATCAGGTCGACACTATCCCCGCGGCACTCCACGACCGGATGGAAACCATCACCATCCCCGGCTACACCGAGCGGGAAAAGCTGCTCATCGCCAAGCGTCACCTCGTCTCGAAGCAGATCAGGGAGAACGGACTCAAAAAAGGCGCCTTGAGGTTTACCGACAAGGCTATCGAGAAGATCATTACCGCCTATACGAGGGAAGCGGGCCTCCGGAACCTGGAGCGGGAAATAGCCGCGGTGGCCCGGAAGGTGGCGCGCAAAATCGCGGAAGGGCTCGACAAGAATATCTCGGTGACACCAAAGAACCTTCGCAACGTTTTAGGCCAGCCGAAATTTATGGCCGAAAACACCTTGACCGAGGACATGGTCGGGATCGTGTGCGGTCTCGCATGGACCGAAAGCGGCGGCGACCTGCTTTTCATCGAGGCATCGGCGAGGAAGGGCAAGAAGGAGTTGATCCTGACGGGGAATATGGGGAACGTGATGAAGGAATCGGCCCAGGCGGCGCTCAGCTACATCAAGGCGAAGAGCGCCGCACTCGGGATAGATAATGACGTATTCGACCAGTTGGAGCTGCATATTCACGTGCCCCAGGGCGCGATACCGAAAGACGGCCCTTCTGCTGGCATCACCATGGCCGCCGCCATGGTGAGCACGCTGACCGGGGTGCCCGTGGACAAGAAGGTGGCGATGACGGGCGAAATCACCCTCACCGGCAGGGTCCTCCCTATCGGCGGCTTGAAGGAAAAGACGCTGGCTGCGCTCCGTGCGGGGATCAGACGGGTGATTATCCCGGAAGCGAATGTAAACGAGCTGGAAGAGATGCCCTCGTACGTGAAACGGCGGCTCGAGTTCCTCCCCGTAAAGACCATGGAGGACGTGATCGACATCCTGTTCCGGATAGCGCCGAAGAACAGGAAGAAGAAGCAGCCGGGCATTGCGAGGAGCTTAAGGAAAACGAGAGAGATCACCGTGAGCTAAGGCAGGTATGCCGTTGTGAGCGGGGAGGCTCCGCCGGCTTTGCCGGTGGAGGGGGCGCTGAGCCCCAACAATTGCGCTGAGGCGCACCATGAAAGAGGCCTCCTTCTACGAAAAGCGTGAGGGGAAGAAGACCGCCTGTTTTCTGTGCAGACATCACTGCGTGATACCTGACGGAAAGAAGGGCATCTGCTGCGTCAGGGAAAACCATGACGGCGTGCTTTACACCCTGGTCTACGGCACCCCGTGCTCATGGCGCGTGGACCCGATAGAAAAGAAACCGCTCTACCATTTTTTCCCCGGCTCAACCGCGTTTTCCATTGCCACGGTGGGCTGCAACTTCAGGTGCCTCCACTGCCAGAACCACGATATCTCCCAGCTGCCGCGCGACGAAAACCGGATCAGCGGCTACGCGATGACCCCGGAAGAGGTAGTGAGCCAGGCACGGGCGGAAGGATGCGCGAGTATTTCCTACACCTACACCGAACCGACCATGTTCTACGAGTATGCTTTCGACATCGCGAGGCTCGCACGCGGCGCGGGCATTCACAATAATTTTGTCACGAACGGCTATATCGAGACGAAGCCTCTCACCGCCATAAAGCCGTACCTTGACGCGGCGAACATCGACTTGAAGAGCTTTTCCGGGGGTTTTTACAGGAACGTATGCGGCGCCAGGGTGGAAGGGGTCCTGGATTCCATAAAGCACTATAAGTCGCTGGGCATCTGGATCGAGCTTACCACGCTCGTGATCCCGAAATACAACGACAGTGACGGGGAATTCGAAAAGATCGCTGCATTCATACGTGATGAGGTGGGAATAGAGACCCCCTGGCACGTGAGCGCCTTCCACCCCACGTTCAAGCTCCGCGACAGTTTTCCGACACCGCCCGAGACCCTGCTGCGGGCGAGAAACATAGGGCTTGCGGCAGGGCTCAGGTATGTGTACACGGGGAATATCCCCGGCATAGACGGAGAAAACACTTACTGCTACAACTGCAAAGAACCCGTCATCGAGAGGCGCGGTTTTAGCGTCGTCGGGTACAACCTGGAAGAGGGCCGCTGTCGGTTTTGCAAGACAAAAATAGATGGCATAGGGTTGTGAGGACCGGACCTGCGTCGGCGCTCTTTGTAGCCTCGCGGCTTATAGCGGGGACCTGCATGTACCCGGCAGCGGATGTGACGAGCCGAAACTACCGTCTACTTTTTCGGGTACCCGGCGTCCTCGTACTGGTGAAAGGTCTTCAGCTTTTCGACAACCTTGTAAAGGGCGCCTTTGGTCTTCCCCTCTTTTACCACAGCGCCCCTCCAGATGAGCTTCCTTACGAGCTTGTTCAGATTTTGCCGGGAGAAGCCAAAGAACCTGCAGATCTCTCTGCCGGACGCTATCTTCCTTTTCTTGAGATATTTCAGGATTTTGTTTTCCGTGCCCATAGTTTTATTATGGTTCATCCCGGTGAATTGTCAATTGGCAGGAGACGGAAAATTCACAATATATTCATAGAAAAGCGAATGAAGGGATTGCACCGGGTCGTCACACTCACACGGGCGACCGGTACGGGTCACACGGCGGCGTCGGTACGCTGGTAATCGAGAAATCTCGTCCGCTTCCTGTACTCGATAGACATATCGACGTCGACAAATCCCGACCTGATAAGGTGGGCGTTGACAAAGGTCTTGTTCTTCAGATAAAGGTAGCAGAAATACGGGGTCGCGTCGCCTTTGACGGGGTCGAACTTGAGAAACACCCTCTGGTTCTTTGTCATTTTCTCCAGAAACGCCACCGCCTCCCGGTCCGTCAGGCCGTTTCGCCGGACCCCCAGGAGCCTGACGATCCACCCGTTGCTCAAGGTCACTTCTTCGGGGCTGCGCACCTCCCTGACCGTATGGAATTCCTGTCTGGAGGGCTGTCCCGCCCCGATCCTTGAGCCGAAATCCTTTTTTCTTGGGTCTACCTGCTTCTTTATGCAGACCGGGTCCCTGAAGACGTACGGGAGTTCGGCCAACTTCTTTTCCACTTCCACCGGTTCCCGGTCCCGCTCCAGGATTGTGATGTTGCCGAGATGGATGAGGCCATCCGCCCCCAGCTTTTGTTCTATCACGGGGAGGGCGTGCGGGTTAATTTCATAGCCTATCGAATCCCTGCCGCTGTCCCTGGCGGCCAGACTCGTCGTGCCGCTGCCGAGGAAGGGATCGA
>PLSJ01000235.1 GCA_003165115.1 Syntrophaceae bacterium
TCGGTCGCCGTGGGCTGGCAGGTATACGCGCTCACGGGTAGTCCCTTCTTCCTCGGCCTTGTCGGGCTTGCCCAGTTCCTGCCCATGTTCCTCCTCACTCTCGTCGTCGGCCACGCCGCCGACCGGTACGACCGCCTGTCCATCCTCCGGGTCTGCCGCCTCGTTATGGGCGCCGGCGCTCTGGCGCTCGCCGTCGGGAGCTATTCCGGCTGGCTCGGCAAGGAAGGCATCCTTGCGGTCCTGCTCGTCCTCGGCGCGGCGCGCGCCTTCGAGGTGCCGACGCAGGCCGCCCTCCTGCCGGGTCTCGTGCGGACCGGCCTCTTTCCGCGCGCGGTCGCCTGGGCCACCTCATCCGCTCAGACCGCTTCCGTCCTCGGACCCGCCTTCGGCGGGCTCCTCTATGCCGCCGGCGCGAGCGTGGCCTATGCGACGATCACCTTCCTCTTCCTCGCCTCCGGCCTGCTCGTCTCCCTCATCCGCATGGAGCGCAAGGCCGTGAAGCCCGAGCCGGTCACCCCACGGTCCCTTTTCGCGGGCATCACTTTCGTCAAAAGCTCACCCGCCATCCTGGGCGCCATATCCCTTGACCTTTTCGCCGTCCTCCTCGGCGGCGCGACGGCCCTGCTCCCCGTTTACGCCCGGAATATCCTACTCACGGGCCCGGCGGGCCTGGGGCTGCTCAGGTCTGCCCCGGCCGCCGGCGCGCTGCTGACGTCGCTTTTTCTGGCCCGCCATCCCCTCAAGCGCCCGATGGGCAGGACCATGTTCGCGGCCGTCTTCGTGTTCGGGGGCGCGACCGTCGTTTTTGCCCTCTCCTCTTCCTTCCTCCTGTCCCTCCTCAGCCTGGCCGTACTCGGGTCCGCGGACGTGGTCAGCGTGGTCATCAGGCAGACCCTCGTGCAGATGGAGACGCCCGACGCCATGAGAGGGAGGGTAAACGCCGTCAACTCGATGTTCGTCGGCACTTCCAATCAGTTGGGGGAGTTCGAGTCGGGTGTCACCGCCGCCTGGTTCGGGGCCGTACCCGCCGTCCTGATCGGGGGCATCGGCACCATGGTCGTCGCGGCGCTCTGGATGCGTCTCTTCCCCGCCCTCGCCCGTTTCGACCGCCCGCAAGCCGAAGGATAACGCTTATTCCAATTATTCTGTCGACTGCTTTCCGTCCCCGGTGTACTCTCTATCACTACTAGAGAGACCTGGTGACAAACGCGCACCAGGGACGTGACGGAAGCCCTCCTTGCAGGGGCCGATACAAAAGAGCCTGGCCGACACACGAGCGAGGATGACACAATGAATGAAGAGAAGCGCGGCCGTTCCGGGGAGAGTGACGAATCCACAGAGGCGCAGGCCGGGCCGAAACAGGTGGACTTTGTGCTGCGTCTCTACATCGCGGGCATGTCGTTAAGGTCGAGCCGCGCCGTCGACAACATCAAGAAGATTTGCGAGGAGCACCCCAAGGGCGCTACGAGCTTGAAGTGATCGATATTTATCAGAACCCCGTGCTGGCGAAAGGGGAGCAGGTCATCGCGGTCCCCACGCTCATCAAGAGACTTCCGCCGCCTCTCAGGAAATTCATCGGCGACCTTGCCGACACGGAGAAGATACTGGTCGGCCTCGACGTGAGGCCGAAGAGCGAGAAATAACGCGGAAGGGAAGAGCGCGCTCTTCCCTTCCGGACCCGTCACTACCCTTCTTTATACACCGAGTATCCTGCCCAGCTCCCCCCATTCGGTCCTGTAGATGCCTTCGGGGATCAGCTTGAGGTCGGCCGAGATGGCCGGTTTGAATTCCATGTACGGGAGCACGTCTTTTTCCAGGTCGATGCCGGGGGCGACTTCGGTTATCATGAGGCCGCCGGGGGTCAGCTCCAGGACGACCCTTTCGGTGACGTAGACGACTTTCTTCCCCACGCTCAGCGCGTACTTGCCGCTGAAGCCTACCTGCTCGACCTTTTTGAGGAATTTCTTGATTGTCCCTTCCCTGACGATGACCAGCCTGCCGTCGTCCACCCTGATTTCGAGGGGGCCTGCCATGAAGGTGCCGCAGAAGACCACTTTCTTTGCGTGCTGGGTCGTGTTGATGAAGCCGCCGGGGCCCATGGGCTTGCCGCCGAAGGTGCCGGCGTTGAGGTTCCCTTCCCTGTCCGTCTGGCTCAAGCCCGCGAAAGCGAGGTCGAGACCGCCGCCGTCGAAGTAGTTGAACAGGTGGTCCTGCTGGAGCATGGCCTCGCCGTTGTAGTGGGCGCCGAATTCGATGGTCGCGCCGGGGATGCCGCCGATGTTCCCCGATTCGGAGATGAGCGTCATGAGGTGGCTGCACCCTTCTTCGGCGACGACCGTGCCTATGCCCTGGGGGATGCCGATGCCCAGGTTGACCGCCCCCGGCATCAGCTCCATGGCCGCGCGGCGGGCGATGATCTTGCGCTCGTCGAAAGGCATCGGCTTGATCTGGCTCTCCGGCACCTTTATGTGGCCCGCGAGGGACGCCTTATACTGGGTCCCCATGGTCTGCATCTGCGGTGTTTTCGCTATTGTCACGTAATCGACGCAGACGCCCGGCACCCGCACGAACTGCGGGTGGAGCGAGTCCGCCTTGGCAAGCTGCTCTACCTGAACGATGACGATGCCGCCCGACGCCTTCGCCGCAAGCGCCACGGGCAGGGCCTCCAGCGCGATCGCCTCCTTCTCGAAGGTGATGTTGCCCTTTTCGTCCGCCGTGGTGCCCCTGATCAACGCGACGTTGATGGGGAAGGTCTTAAAGAACATGTATTCCTGCCCCTCGACTTCCATTATCTTCGCATAGGGGCTTTCCCCGAAACGGGGATCGAGAAACGAGCCGAGCCCGGTCTTCGTGAAAAGGCCGGGCGACCTCCTGGCGACTTCCGAGTACCACTGGACCATGGTGCCCAGGGGCCAGAAGAAACACTCTATCTTTCCCTCCTGGACGGCCTTGGCCATCTGCGGCTCGGAGCCGATGTGTCCCGTCACCACCTTCGTTACCATGCCTTCCATGCCAGCTTCCGCCCATATGCCCGCGCCCCGGCTTGTCCAGTCGCCCGCGCCGGCGGCATGCATGAAGGTGATCCCCTTGGGATGCTTTGTTTCGAGGTATCGGTCACGGAGGGCAAACGCGAAGTCCTCGGGCCAACCCGCGAGCCCGAAAACCACACTGGCCACCAGGTCTCCGTCCTTGATAAGTTCAGCCGCAGCTTTTGCAGTAACCACTTTCGCCATGTCGGTTGGTCTCCTTTCGTCGAAATTGCCTGAAGTCCCGGCCTTTCTTCCGCCTCCCGTCATGTTGGCATAAATCGTGCCACTCCGGGAGAGGCCGCTCTTTCAAGGGTTTCAGGTTTTACGGCATTATAAAATGGCATATGCGACAAAACATTGTGTCATGGGTGACAGACACAAGTGACACAAATTACGAAACCTGGCTGTTCTGCATGGTGCCCTTTCGGCCGAAGGGTATGCCCAGCTTCCTCATCCTGTGGCGCAGGGTGCCGGAGTTTATGCCGAGCAGCTCGGCCGCGCCCCCCGCCCCGCTCACCTTGCCCATCGTCTTCTCGAGGGCATGCCTGATCTGTCTGGCTTCCCCCTCCCGCAGGGTGGAGGTCGCGTCACTGCCCGCCCCGGCCGTGTCCGGCCGGCCGATTGCACCGCTGACCACGTCCCCGAACATGAGCGGCCTGCCGCCGGAGACGATGATTGCCCTCTCCACGGCGTTCTCCAGCTCCCTGGCGTTTCCCGGCCAGTCATAGGCCGTGAGCCTGTCTATCTCGCCCGCGGCGAGCGTCGGGACGGTGGGCAGCACCATCTGCCGGGATTTCTTCTCGATAAAGTGATGGACCAGGGCGGGTATGTCGGTCTTGCGCTCCCTGAGCGGCGGGATCTGTATCGGGAAGACGTTGAGCCGGAAGAAGAGGTCCTCCCGGAAAAGGCCGGCCGCGACCAGGGACTCCAGGTGCCTGTTCGTGGCCGATATGATCCGCACGTCGATCTTGATCGGCGTCGCCCCGCCTACCCGGTCGATCTCCTTCTCCTGGAGCACCCGCAGGAGCCTCACCTGCGCCAGGGGAGGCAGCTCGGAGACTTCGTCGAGGAAGACGGTCCCGCCGTTGGCGCGCTCGAAGCGGCCCCTCTTCTGGTCGTACGCGCCCGTGAAAGCGCCCTTCTCGTGACCGAACAGCTCGCTGTCGATCAGGCTTTCCGGGATGGCGCCGCAGTTCACCTTGATGAGCGGCGCCAGCCGCCGGGGCGAGTTGTCGTGGATGGCGTTGGCGATAAGCTCCTTGCCCGTGCCCGTCTCCCCGCTTATGAGCACGGGGCTCATGAGGGGCGCCACCATGCGCACCCCCTCCATGACCCTCTTCAGCCCGAACTCCCCGCCCACCAGGCGGCTGCCGGGCCTGTTCCGCAGCTCTTCCTGCAGATAGGATTTGTCGTCCGCGAGCAGGTCCTTGAGCCTCGATATCTCCCTGTACTGCTGGTTGTTCGCCAGGGCGATGGCGGAGGGCTCGTTCACGAGCGTCCACAGGTGCAGGTGTTCGTCCGTATACCTGTTCCTGCCGATGGCGCGGGCGACCAGGGCGCCCACGTATATGCCGTCGACCACGAGGCGGTTGACGAGCAGGCAGGACTCATCCCAGTGCCGCCGGCGGGCGACGTGGCTGATGATGGGGTCGTCGAAGGCATTCGCTATCCTCGTGCGGCCGTAATGCTCCACGTCCTCGAACTCTTTGCGCAGGCACGCGGGCAGCGGCGTTTCCTCGGAGCAGGACCACCCGCCCGTCTCGTCGGCCAGGGCCTTGATCGTGGTCGATCCCAGCTCCCGGTCGTAGACCACGAGCATAAGCTCGTCTATCGGCATCACCTCGCGGAGGAACCGGAAACAGCTCGACAGGGCCTTCTCGATTTCGAGGCTCCCGCACATGCGGATGCTCACTTCCCGGAAAAACTTGTTTTCGTCGATTTGCAAGGACGTGCCCCTTTCTTGTCGTATTTAACAATATAAAGACATATTGTGACGCATATGTCAAATGGTTGCGTCGTATGCGTCATTTGTGAAAACCGTTACATAGGTTCTCCTTACGGCGGACCGTGTTTTCCGGAGTGGCATGGTTTATGCCTTGATAAGCCGCGGGGCTTTAGCGTTTTTTCACATTGTTGTCAAATAAGATAAAGGAGGGGCTTTGACGTTATGGACTATTTCCCTTGGTGGACGGAAGAACAGAAGAAACTGGCCGTAGAGCTGGGCGAATTCGCGGAAGAGGTGATGCCCCGGGATGCCGGGGCCAGATGGAAGAGGGAATTCCCCTGGGACATCTTCGAGAAGATAGCGAAAAAGGGATACACGGGCGTTGCAGTGCCAAAGGAATACGGCGGATCGGGTATGGGGGCCACCGGGGCCTGCATCGTGGTCGAGCAGTTTTGCCGGATGCCGGGTCCGGGCAGGATCATGGTGGGCAACATGATAGGGGGCCTGAGACAGATCATAGAATTCGGCTCCGATGAGCAAAAGGCCCGTTTTCTTCCGAGGATCGCCCAGGGGGAACTGGGAGCCATCGTCATCACCGAGCCCTTCGCGGGGACCGACGCCGCCGCCATCTCGATGCGTGGGAAGCGGGAAGGAGACAGCTATATCCTGAACGGAAAGAAGCGTTTCATCGTCTCCGCGGGCATCGCGAGCAGGCACATGGTCTATGTCCGCACGAGCAACGACCCCGCGGACATCGCCAAATACCGCCACCTGACGGCCTTTATCGTCGAGAAGGGGGCGCCGGGCTTCACCGTCGAGAAGATGAACGAGGTCCTGGGCTTCGAGAACATCCAGAACGGCGTGCTCGATTTCGACGACGTGCCCGTCCCCGTGGCGAACCGTCTCGGACAGGAAGGGGACGGATGGAAGATCATGACGGCGGGGCTCAACTTCGAGAGGACGCTCATCTCCGCCATGACGATAGGCTGGCAGGGCGAATTGCTGAGGAACGCCGTGCCCTACGCGCAAAGGAGGGTGCAGTTCGGGAAGCCCACCATCGATATGCCCGGCAACCAGACGAAGATCGCCGACCTTATCATCAGGCTCAAGCTCGCCCGCCTCGCGACGTACTACACCGCCTACCTGTGGGACCTCGGCTGGGACATCACCGTCGAGTCGAACGTCACGAAGGTATTCAACGTCGAGGGGACCATGCAGTCCGCCCTCGACGCGGTGCAGGTGATGGGCGGCGACGGCGTGACGCCTTTCTACCCGGCCCAGTCCATATTCGAGATCGCCAAGGTCGAGCACATCTCCGGCGGCACCATGGAGGCGTGCAGGATGGTGATCTTCAAGAGCGGCGTGAAGCAGTGGGAAAAGGACCTCAAGATGCGCCGCAGGGTGATCGACGAGGAATTGGGCGTCCCCGTGCCTGTGCATGGGGCCCTGCCGCGGGAGAAGGACGTGGACGAAGGGAAGGTCTTGTCCATGCTGGCCGAAGACTACAGGGTGAACCCCGGCCTCTTCATGAGCAGGGACGACATGACGACATGCCTCGACGTGGACGACGCCCGTCTGGACGCGTTCCTGGAAGCCTTGGAGAAGAAGGACTTTGCGAAGCTTTACCGGACGAAGAAGGGCATCAGCCTCGCGAAGGCCACCTACGACGGCCTGAAGGCGGCCCATCCCAAGGAATACTACAGGTGGTTTCCCGGCTGGGTGACCCCTGACAGGAAATTCTAGCGCCCGGCCTTTGAAAATCCGATTGTTGAGGAGGAACGATATATGGCGAGCAAGACCGTAAGTGTCAGAGAGGTCTTTGACGGCAATAAGTTTACCCCCTACCAGTATCTCGTGTGCACCCTCTGTTTCCTGGTGGTGTTTCTCGACGGCTTCGACCTGACGATCATCGGGGTGGCGCTTCCCAAGATCGCCGATTTTCTCCATTCAAAGCCATCCGCCCTCGGGCTGGCGCTCGGGGCGGGCCAGTTCGGCCCGCTGGTCGGTGCGTTCATCCTGGGCAGCATCGCGGACAAGTGCGGACGTAAGTGGATGCTCTTTATCTCCGCCATCATTTTCGGCGTCTTCACCGTACTGACCATATTTATCACCAGCGTCGGGCAACTGGCGCTCTTCCGCTTCCTCGCGGGTTTCGGCCTCGGCGGCGCGATCCCGAACGCCCTTACCTTCGGCTCCGAGTACGCGCCCACCAGGGCCAGGCAAAGCCTCGTGGCCACGATGTACGCGGGCATGCCGACGGGCGCGATGGTGGGCGGCCTCACGGCGGCGGCGCTGATGCCCCATTTCGGCTGGCAGTCGCTCTTTGTTCTCGGCGGCGGGGTCCCTATCCTGATCGCCCTGGCGGTGGCGGTATTCCTCCCCGAGTCGCTCGAATTCCTCGCGCGCAACGTAAAGTACAAGGATGAGGTCCGCAGGATCATAGGCAAGGTCTCACCTGTGCTGGCCAGGGACAAGGACGTGGTGTTCGTCGCCTCCGAGAAGAAAGTCTCCGGCGTTCCGGTCAAACGCCTCTTCACCGAGGGGCGCGCCCTCACGACCGTATTGCTGTGGGTCATGTGCAGCGGGGCGCTCTATATGCTCTGGATACTCAATACCTGGTCGCCCACGCTCCTGAAGAAGAGCGGCGCCTCGGTCCAGCAGTACAGCATGGCCTACGCGTTCCTCTGCTTCGGCGCGGCCGTCTCGTCCGTCATCATCGGAAAGCTGATGGACAAGGTCAATCCGTTCAGGGTGCTGCAAATCGGCTTTCTGCTCGGCTTTTTGAGCCTCGTGGCGTTCGGCTTCGCCGCGGGCGGTCCTTTCACCATCATCGCCATATTGTCCGTCGTCTGCGGCTTCTTCATCAACGGCAGCCAGACGGGCACCCTCGCGGTGACCACGGTCTCCTATCCTTCGGACATCAGGGCCACGGGCATCGGCTGGGCGTACGCCATCGCCAAGATAGGCGCCATGGGCGCCCCGGCGATCGGGGGCTATCTCCTCAGCCTGAACTGGACGGTCAGCCGGATATGCAGTGTCCAGGCCCTGGTAGGGATATTCGTCGCGCTGGTAATCATGCTCCTCGAATGGCAGGTGTTCGCCGTGGCCCGGCGCGCCCGCAAGGCGGCGGCCCCGTCGAATGCGGCACCCATGGAAGCCTCCTGATCAAAAGGGGAGTGACGGGCCGTCCGTCGCTCCCCTCTCTCCCCCCTTCACCGCAAGAGATAAAAAAACGTTTCCGACCGACCGCTCCTTATGCTAAGATGCGGCACGACCGATAAGAATACAGGGAGTGTCCTCACATATGGCGAGCGAAAGCGACATCGAAGAACGTACCTCACGCCGCGTCGAGATCCTGAGCCTCCTCGGCAGGCGGCTCAAGAAGCCGCTCGTCGCCGTGGTCGAGCCCGTCCAACCGGGTTTCGTGGCGCACGCGACGGGCATCTCCGTATTCGGCTATGGCGATGACGACGACGAGGCGGTCGAAGTGCTGCTGCAAGGCATAGAAGGCATGTGCCGGGACGAAGGGATACTCGATTTGCGGGCCACGATCCAGAGAAAGCTGCTCCTGGAAAACCTCACCTAGCTTCCGAGCCCCGCGCGCTCCTCCCCGCTCAGGGGCGCATAAGAGACCCGCCGCCGGAACGCCCGCCTTACCGCCGTCTTTCTCATATACGGGTGAAAGCCACATGCGAGGCAGCCGCGGATCGAGGGCACGTTCGACTCTTCCACCCAGGTTACGGCCCAGCGCGCGCCCATCGCCCTCCCCCTTTCCGCGACCTGCCACATGGCGCGCGCCATGATCCCCCTGCCCCGGTAAGCTTCGGGGACGAACGCCCCCTCCAGCAGCACCTCGTCGCGTGCGAGAGGCGGGAAATACCCCTTGTAGTACGCGCGCAGCCGCTCGTTCGCCCCAGGCGTGATGAGCCACTGGATAAAGCATGGAGAACCGTCGGCCATGACGGCCGTGAAACACGAAGGGATACCGGATGCGATCAATGCGATCCTCGATACGCGGTCTATGACGGCCTTTGCCGGCTTATGGCGCATGTTATCGAGGGCGAGGAGGGCCATGTCGCCCCGCTCGAAGGGCCTCAAACTCACGGCGTCCGCGCCGGGAGGCGGCGGCAGGGAAACGGACAGGTCCCTGCGAAAGGCGTAGCTCCTCTCGACGGAGGCAAGCTGTCTGCCCATCTCGTGAAGGAAGGCGCCGGCATACCCGCGGGAGAGGAGGGAAAGCGCCCCCCGGACCTTGTGAAAAGAGTCTGCCATCTATCAAGCCTCTTTCCGGCAACGGACCATGTATCGACGATGTACCCAATGTAACGTAGGAAGCCGCTCCCCGACTGTCAACCGGAAAGGGCAGACAACCGCCGAAGAGGCGCCGCCGGGAAGTTAAGAGTCTCGAAGCAGTACGACATACCCCCTCACCCCGGCCCTCTCCCCCAAGGGGAGAGGGGAAGAGAAGGGGCGCTCACATGGCCTGGACCTACGCAGTTGCCTTTTCTGCCTCATATTATCCTGACGAGAATAGTTGTTCATCAGCTCTGCCGCCGAAATCAAAATAATTGCACATTCCCTGGGCGGCATCGGGTGGACGCCCTATCGAAAGAAAGAAGAGAGGAAGGAAAGAAAGAAAGAAAGGTATCTCAGGCGTGTTGCCGGTCCAGCACTTGCCGCACCTTGACGAGCAGCCCCTCGGGCGAGACGGGTTTTGCGAGAAAGTCTACGGTCCCTCCGGCCAGTCCCCTGTCGAGGATCACGTCGCCCGTATAGCCGCTCATGAACAGGGCCCTCACATCCGTCCTTACCGCCTTGATCGCGTCAAAGGCTTCCTTGCCCCCCTTGACGGGCATCACCACGTCGAGGACGACGAGCTGTATGTCGTCCGGACGGGCCGTGAACTTTTCCACCGCGTCCGCCCCATCCACCGCCTCGATGACGTGGTACCCCGCCATCCCGAGTATGTCGGAGGCCATCCCGCGGATGTCGGCGTTGTCGTCGGCGACGAGTATCGTCTCGCATCCGCCCTGCACGTTCAGGGAGACCTTTTTCACCTCCTGCACTTCCGTCCTCACCGCCGGCAGGTATATACGAAAAGCCGCGCCCTTGCCCGGCTCGCTGTCGAGCGTGATGTAGCCCCCGTGCTGCTTGACGATGCCGTAGACGATGGCGAGGCCGAGCCCGGTTCCCTTGCCCACCTCCTTGGTCGTGAAGAAGGGCTCGAAAATCTTCTCCCTCGTCTTCTCGTCCATGCCACTCCCTGAGTCCGTGACGCAGATGAGGGCATATTCCCCCGGCGCGCCGAAGCCGTTGACCATCTCGAATTTCCTGTCGATCACCGCGGTCGTCGCCTCTATCCTCAGCCGCCCGCCCCTCGGCATCGCGTCCCTCGCGTTTGTCGCCAGGTTCATGAGCACCTGGTCGATCTGCATCATGTCCGCCATGACGGTGGGGTCGGCGTCCAGGACTATCTGAAGCTCTATGTCCTCGGGCAGGAGCCTGCGCAGAAGCTTTTCCGCGTCGTTTATGAGGGCGGCCACCTTGCAGGCTTTCAGCTCCATGACCTGCTTCCTGCCGAAGGTGAGGAGGCTTTGCGTCAGGTGCGCCGCCTTACCCGTGGCCGTGATAATGTGGTCCACATACATCCTGAGCGGGTCGCTCGCCTCCATCTTCATCTGCAGGAGGTTGCCGTACCCCATCATCGCCATGAGGATGTTGTTGAAGTCGTGGGC
>PLSJ01000456.1 GCA_003165115.1 Syntrophaceae bacterium
ACTTCATCGGGATACCCAGAATAGCAGTAAACCCGTGAATAAAGCCGCGAACAACAAGCTATTTCGCGTTCCAACGCTTACCATAGAAAACCTCCCTTTTCATAATATTATTGTCGACAGCCCTTACCCCTTTTGCTTGGCGTCCGTTTGTGACAAAAAAACGTCGAAAGCCAAGACGATGATCATGTAGCTACCCCCTCCTTGTTTGGCTGATAAACTGCTTACCTCCACTTATCCACAGAGGCCGTGGAGGGATATGAGAATCTCCAGCCCTGCATCATAGGGTTCGTTTCGCCGCCTACTACTACAAGGTGAATATTCTTTCGTGGATAGGGCCGGATAACGGCATCATCGGGTAATCCCAAATATTCCTTGGGCCATAGGTCCTTTATCCCGTACTGCGCTTTCCCCTTCAATGCCGGCTCGATAAACCAGTCATAGTACACATCGCTTTTCCATTCCTTCATGGTAAGTGCCACATTTTTCCATATGTAGTCCTTCACCGCGTTTTTGTCGTTGCCCTTGGCGACCTGCAGTTTTGCTGCCTGAGGCGCCATGAGGAGCACTACACCGTTTGGCCACTCAAAATAGCGTATGGCCCTTATCAGGCTGTCAAGATTACCATTCAGGTAATTGCCGACGTGACACCAGCCACCGGAGAAGATAGTGACGGTGCTCTCCCCTGCCTTGTAGCCCATATCAGCGGACAGAGGCGGCCATGGGCTTGCCTCCTCGTTTTCGGGAATGCAGAAGGAATAGGCGCTGGGATTACCCTGCGTTCCCATCATGTTCACGCCTGCCTGGCCGCCTCCCAGGTTGGTTATGAAAAGCCTGAGTGCCCTGCCGATACTTGCGTTCGCCTGATTGCCCGGTCCCATCGCGTAGATCCCTGAGTTCATGCCTATCTCGTGACGAATGGGGCCGTTCACGATCTGCATGTAGGAAAAAGAATTGGTTGAGCGTATGGTGGAATCGTTATCCCACTTTGCCCACGCCTCGACTGTTGCAAGCAGCACCGGCATATACTCAGGCCTGCACCCCGCCATCACGGCGTTTATGGCAACCTTCTCGACAGTTGCCGTCCATTTCTCGGGCCACACAGTCGTACCCACGACTTCATCCGGCTTATGCTTCGTTCCTTTCAACATCGCGGCAACCCTCTCTTGCGTGGGAGGGATTATGGGAAGACCATCCGTCCATCCCTGTTTCAGGAAATATTCCTGAACCTGAGTGTAGGTACCTGTCGGCGCGTATTTGGGCGGCTTCGGAGGCGTATACTTCCCTGTTTTCTTCTCGTTATCGCTGAGCGGTGTGATGAGTGCCTTAATGACCTTGTCTGTGGCCTCGGTCATCTGCTTCTCTGTCATCTTCTGCGGAGGGTAACTGACAGGAACCCATCGGACCGGCACCCCTTTCTCTTCTGCGGTCATCTTTGCGGTATCGATAAGTGTATCGTAGATGACGACTACGCCCGGCAGATCCTTTCTCTCGAGCAGGGCAGTCCACGTAGTGTCCCAATGGGTTGTCGAACACGATGGCGCTGCACCATACACGAACGCCTGCGCGTTCTTCGTCATCTCAGCCCATAGTTCAGGGTCGTCACTCATGTAAGCCGAGGGTTTATATTTGTTGACGATCTTGACGTGAGGAAACCTTTTTGTAAGCGCCTCGGCTATCTTCGCGAGGACAACCTCTATATGGGATCCCTCCTGCTTTGAGGTCACCAGATAAACAGTCTTATTGTTCAGGTCTGTGTGCCTCTCTGCGAGAGGCTTAAGTTGAACTTCAGGCCTGTAGCCACGTGGGTTTAAGACCTTAATAGTCTGTTCGGCTGCAAGCGTGACCGAGACAAGTGGGATCAGAAGCAGAAGGGCTGCAAGCAGGGGACTGACAAAATGTTTTCGCATTCTTTTCCTCCTTTAATCGATGTGTGCAAAAATAAAGAACCAGCCGGGAACCGCCTTTCAATCCAACATTACCATTCGCATTCCCGTACTTTCAATAAGAATCTCGAAGTGAACAATTCGGGAAAGCGGTGAAAATTACTGTGTGCCCATCGAAACCTTCCTTCCTGGTAAGGGTGATACTGATAGCTCACACCAATATTCCGGGTTGCAAGCGGAAATGGTTAATACGGCAAGATCGTTGATAGGTGCTCGTTTTGGCGTTCCTTCTCGGCAGGGAGTCGCCCGTAGAAACGGAAGAGAGAAGGGCTTCGCCATTCGTATTCTTGTTGACCGTTATCGGGGCAATTTAGTAGACTCCCGATATCTCTCTTTATATAAAGGTTCCCCGAATGCGCAGCTACCTTATTTTCTTTACCGCCGGCTTTAGCATCTTCATGAATGCCATAGACGCCACGGTGGTCTCCGTTGCCTTCCCGAACTTCACCAGGGATCTCCATTCGAACGTTCTCTGGTCGGCCTGGACGATCTCGATCTACTTCATTGCGGTCACGATGACAATGCCGTTGGCGGGAAATCTGAGCGACACCTTCGGGCGCAAAAAGGTCCTTCTCTTTTCCCTCCTCCTTTTCACCGCCAGTTCCCTCGCGTGCGGCCTTGCGCCCACCATGTACGCCCTGATAACGTTCAGGTTCCTCCAGGGCATCGGGGGAGCCTGTTTTCTTCCCACGGCCTCCGGGATCGTGAGCGATCACTTCCCCGAGGGTCGCGAAGCCGCGATTGGCCTGTTCTCCAGTATTTTCGGCCTGGGGATGGTTGTCGGGCCAAACCTGGGAGGCTGGATCGTAAGCCAGTACTCCTGGCGCTACATCTTCTATATCAATGTGCCCATAGGCGTTCTCCTGATGGGCTCGACCATGATGCTGCTTAAAGAATCCGGGAGCACTACCAGCCCCCGGATCGACTTTGCCGGGGTGGCGCTCATGAGCGGGTCCCTGTTATCACTCATGCTCGGACTCAATTGCGTTGCCGAAAGCTTCTCCACCTCCTCTATCCTCTTTGCCGGCCTCCTTCTGCTCGTCAGCCTTCTCCTTGTGTTCCTCTTCCTTCGCCACGAGAAGCGCGCAGCGAATCCGATCATCGACGCCACCCTGCTGGAGTCAAAGGCATTCGCGGCTGCCAACGTATCGAATCTGGTCGTGGGAATGACCACCATGGGGGCCTTTTCGTTTTTCCCCCTCTACGCCATATCGGTCCACAAGCTTTCCACCCTGATGAGCGGCATGATCCTCACTCCCCGTTCCCTGGCAATGGCTGTCGCCGCTGCCGCAACGAGCTTCCTCCTGAGAAGGTTCGGCTACCGGTGGCCCATGGTGCTCGGTTTCGCTCTCACCGGCGTGACGATCGTTCTTCTCGCGCCGGGACTATTCCCGTCGAGTGGCCCAGCGGCCCAGTGGGGGGTCCTGGGGACCCTCTCGATCCTCTTGTCCTTGAACGGGGTCGGTGGAGGGATGGTATTTCCGGCCTCCAACAACGCATGTATAGAGTTAATGCCTGAGAAGGTGGGC
>PLSJ01000060.1 GCA_003165115.1 Syntrophaceae bacterium
TCTGGTTCATGGTCTGCAGGTTGGCGGTCTGGTAGCTGAGCTGGTTCTGGGCGTTGCCGACTGCGCTCTCGTCCCCGTTCAGGGCCGTGATCGCGGCGTTGACCTGCCCCATATAGGTCGTCGCGTTGGCCGCGCTCGTGAGGTCGCCGGTGAGGCCGAGCGTTGCGCTGTTGATCTGGTTCAGGGTTGCCGAGACCGTGTTGCCGGCGCCCGTGTCGCCCACCTGAAACGTGAGGTTACCGGCACCCGGGGTCACAATCAGAGTAGTAGAGTCTAGTGAGGCGGCGCTCGCGTTCACCGTAAGGTTGATGCCGAAGGCGGAGAAGTTGAGGTTGGCGGTGCCCAGGTTGGTCGGCATGGTGAAGTTCACCGACTGCGCTGCGGCTGTCGTCGCATTCGTCAAAGTCAGCACGCCCGCTGCGTAGCTGATGTTGTACGTCGTGGCTGCCGTCCCGGTCCAACCGGAGACATCGGCCGCTGACAAGCCGCTGTTCGCCGTGGTAACGGCCGTGCCGCTGGCGGTATTCCCGGCGCCGAAGACGGCTGTCCCGTTATACGTCGTGCTCGAATTGATGTTATCGATCTGGGTCTGCAGGGCGGCCCGCTCGCTGTTGAGGGACGTGAGGCTGGATGCATCGTTCGCGGAAGCCGCCTCCGTGGCGAGCTGCTTCAACTGGGTGAGGATATTGCCGACCTGCTGCTGGGCGCCCTGGGCCACCTGGAGCATGGCTGTTCCCTGGTTCGCGTTGTTGATAGCCGTCTGGAGCACCGCTGATTTCACGCCCAGGCTAAAGGAAATGGCGTAGCCCGCGGGGTCGTCGGCCGCGCTGTTGAGCTGATATCCGCTTGAAAGCTGCTGGGTTGCCTTTGCCTGGCCCGCGGTGTTAACCGACAACCAGTTCTGGGTGTTCAACGAAGCCACGTTTGTGTTGAGTGTCAAAGACATTTCAAACCTCCATGTTTAGTTTTTATTTGGCGTCATGCCATTGTCCGGAAGGATCGCTCTTTGTCGCCTCCTTGCCCTTCCATGATCATATTATCGACGGATGTGAAGGATACTTAAGGGGGAATTTTAGAAATGGGTTGGGATTTATGCCTTTATGGAGACGGGAGTCGAGACCTGATACCCTTCATTCGAAAGGATCACCTGGCGGAAAAGTCCTTTTTCTGTGTTGACAAGGAGAGGCGACCTCAAGTTGACATATAACGTGCCGTTTTCGTATCTCGAGATGCAGAGGACCGCGAGGCGTCCGATGTCCGCTTCAGCCAGCGACAGGGCCGCGAGGGTATCGTCCTCCACATCGAACGTGTACTCCTCGACTGCGTGATAGGGGTTGACGACGACAAAAGAGATGCCTGTATCGAGGCACCTGAGCAGCCGGAAGGGCGAATCGACGCCGAAGGCGTCCTGGAGCGCATAGTTTTCACACTCTTCGAACCCGATGATCCTGCCTTTGAGGATGATGTCACTCATTACCGTCACCCAGGACCTTCCTGATCGCATCGGTGCCGTCGAGGGCCGATTGCCGGTTTGCGTCTCTTATCTCGGTCACAAGCTCCTCTCGTATGATCGTATATCCCGCGGGCGCCTCTATGCCGAGTCGCACCCTTCCCTTCTCCGCTTCCAGCGCGACAAGCCTTATATCCCCGCCTTTTCCCCGGATCAGGATCGACTGATGTGTTTTTCTTGACAGGACCAGCATCGTCGATTTCCTTATCCTATGCGGGCGGCAGGTAGTTGAGTATGCTCAGGCTCTCGACTTTCGCCATGACGTAGAGGGCCGCCTGATATGCCGTCGACAGGGTCGTGTAATCGGAATACGCCGCCGCGGTATCGACGTCCACCAGGTTGGACGACGTCTCGGTGAGGGTGGTGCCGGTTGTCGCATTCGTAGTAAGGAGGCTGCTTATATTCTTCGTGTATGTGCCCGCGTAGGCAAGGTTGTTCGACGTCAGGTCGATGCAGTTGTCGACGTTGGTCGAGTCTGTCTGGAGGGCCCCGGTATCGTTGGCTGCCAGATCGGCGCTCAATTGTTTCAGTGTCCCAAAAATATCGATGTTCGGCTGCGCCGTGCCGTTGAGCGTGACGCCTTCTCCGCTCACCGTGCCGTTGAATATGGTGTTGCCCGAAATACCGGCATTAACCGTCGTCGAGCTGTCCACCGCGACCTTCGCCACGTCATTTGTTCCCGAAAACGTGCCGTCCGCCTGGTAAGGCGGGGCATTCCCCTTCTTCCCGCCGAATATATACGTGTTGCCGACCTTCGTGTTCCCTATGGCCGCAAGCTGGCTGATGATCGTGTTTACCTGGTCCGCCGCGGCGCTTCTGGAGCTCGCGTCCACCGTAGCCGACGACATCTGAACCACCAATTGCTTGACCGTCGTCAGGAGGTCGCCGACCGAGTTGAGCGAAGTTTCATAGTAGGCGCCCTGTGCCTGGAGGCTGTTGAGGTTGCTCGCGTACTGGGTGTTCTGGCTCTGTTCGGCGGTGATCTGCATGTTCTGGGCGTAGCTCGTGGGGTCGTCCGCAGGGACAAGCACCTTTTTCCCCGATGCAATCTGGTTTGTCGCATTGTCCATCTGCGCTTTGAGCGTGGACAGCGTGGCCGTATAGAGTTGAAATCTAAAGCTGTCGGTGACTCTCATGACGTGGTAACCCCCACCGCGTTCAATAAGGTGTTCAAAAGGCTGTCGGCGACCGTGTAGAGCCGCGCGGCCGCCTGGTAGGCGTTCTCGTATTGGATGAGATTCGACATTTCTTCATCGATCGACACGCCGGACTCGCTCGCCTGTTGACCCTGCAGCGACGTCATGGCATTCTGATTATAGGTGGCCAGCTCCGTCGCGCTCTTCACCGCCTCCCCCACTTTGGAGACGACCCCCGCTTCATACCCGGTGTAGGTAGCCCCTGAGAGGCCGAGGGTCTGGGTGATGCCCGTGTAGCCGGACGTGGAAGCAGCGAGGTCTCCGTTTACGACGGAGATGTGGCCGTTCGTCGCGGCGGTGGTGAGCACCAATTGATAACCGGTCGACGAATGGGTAACCGAGGCGGAGACTCCTGTCTGGCCTTCGATCCCGTTGATCGTCGCCGCGATGTCGGAGAGCGAGTCGCCCGCGCCTACGGCGACGGTTACACCGTTTACGGCGAGGTTCCCCGAAATTCCCAGGGCCGCGGTATTCGACGCGAAGGCGGTCGAAGCCACGGTATTCCCACCGAGAAGCGTCTCGTTCGCAAGGGATGCGATCCTCAGCGCGACGTCGTTGTCCGTGGTATCCGTGGTTGAAGAGGTCGTCATCACGTTAGCGGTTTGAACGTTACCCGAAGAGTCCACTATTTGACCGGACACGGCCATTCGTCCGGCGTAATTTCCGTCGGCGACGGGCTGAAAAAAAGTGCCCGTGCTCGTAGTCTGGTCCGGTGTGCCTCCGTTGCCCATCTGGCTGAAATAGTTCACGTTCTCCGTGAGCGATTTGGCCAGGCCGTTGAGGTCGCTTATATAGCCGCCGATCGTGGTGTCCCGCGCGGTGGTGAGGGCGCCGAGCGATCCCCCGGTGATCTCCCCGGTGATGTCGACAGTTCCGGATGCGCCCTGTAAGCCCACCCTTGTGAAGCCTGAAACCTGGTCCGTGAGTGGCGTGAGCTGGCAGGCGGTGTTTCCCTCAACAAGGCTTTTGCCGCTAGAGGTGAGGACCGTCACCATGTTGTTGCTGCCCTGCATGCAAGTGATATTCATTTCTCCCGAGAGCGTTTGCAGGAGTTGGTTTCTCTGGTCGATGTAGTCATTGGCTTCGCTCGTCCCCACCTGACCTTGCGCGATCTGCTGATTGAGGGAGGCGATCGAGGTAAGCGTCGTGTTGATATCGCTGATGGCCGAATTTACGTCGCCGTTCGCCTGCGTCTGAAGAGTGGTAAGGTCATTATACATACTGTTGATAGTAGTGCTCAGGTTCTGGCCATCCAAGGCGACAGCCTGCTTGTCCGCGCTGCTCGTCGGGTCTGTCGATAACGCCTGCCAGTCATTGAAGAACTGCGTGATGCTTGAGGAGAGATTTGAATTATCCTCATTGAAGACACCCTGTACGCTCGTGAGGTAGTTCTCGGCCACCGTTTGTTCCTGAAGGTTGCTGTTCTGGGCGGAGATTGAATTCTGGATGTTCTGGTCGAGGTAGCTCTTGATTTGTTGGACGAGCACGCCGTTCCCCATAAGGCCGACCGACGTGGCGGTCGGTACGGCTTCCTCCAAAACAGCCTCCTGTCTCGAATAGCCCGGGGTGTTCACGTTGGCAATATTATGAGATATGGTCTGAATTACCGTCTGGTTCGCGGAAAGAGCACTCTTCGCGATATTGAGTATGGACGATACCGACACTAAACTCTCCTCGATACCATAATGGAGATGCTCCTTCCCTTTTCGTACGAAGTCCTGTTGATAAATTCTATGATCTTTTCCAGGGACGACTTCACGTGGTCCATCGAGAAGGAGAGGAGCTTCATATTCTTCTCCAGCGCCGCTTTCACGTCCCTCACTCTTGTTTCGAGCCGCTCCCCCAAGGACCTCCACGCCTCGCTTTCGGCCATTGCGCCGCGGCCGCCCAGTGGAATGAGGAGCTTTTCCTTTTCGGCCTCGATGTATTCAAGACGCTTGAGGATCTCCTCCTTTCTGTTGTTTTCCCTGATAATACCCTCAAGAGAGAAGGAGATTATGGCGTCCCTCTCGGCCGTCAGGGCCCCCAGGAACTCTCCCAGCACGGATAATTCCTCCTGCTCCAGTCGTATCAGCTTCTCGTCTTCCATATCATAATGTCTCGTCGAGCAACTGGCTCTTCAGCATGCTCCGCGCCACCAGTACGCCCTTGGCGTTGTACGTCCCAGAGTCTATGGCCTGTTTCATGCTCGCCACCTTGTCTTCGTTCATGTCAGGAAGGGCCTTCACCCGTTCCTTGAGGCTGTTGACCTGCTCTTTCCAGCCCGAAAGCTCGACCTTATCCCCTCCCGTCTGGGCGACTTTTTGCGAGCTGCCCTGGGCATCGCTTCCCCCTTTGAGAGAGGAAGGTTTCGTCAGGTTGTTCAGTAGGACGATTTGCTTATCATTATCTATTTTCATGGCACACTACCTCCTACTCCCTATGTTCGCCACTTATCCATAAAACTTTAGCCGTTTCTCGACAAATATTTCATGATCGCCTCTTTTACCCCTATCCCCCTTTTCGAGATGAAATCGGCCACCTTTTCATAGAAGATCGACATCTCTGTCTCCTCCGCGTAGCTCTTCTTGGTGAAATGTGACGCTTTATCCATCTCCTTCAGCATATTACAAATAAAGAAGGACTCAAAGCCTTCCGCGGCCTTCTCCATCGATTGCCGCTTCCCGGCCTTCACGCCCGACGCGTCTCCGCTCCTTGTCAAGGCATCTATTTTCGTACCCGTTTCCATGTGGCGCACCTCTCGTTATATTACTTCAAGCTCGGCATTGAGGGCCCCGGACGCCTTTATCGTCTGAAGGATGATGATGACGTCCCTCGTGGAGACACCAATGGCGTTGAGGGCGTTGACGAGCTCCTTTATGCTCGTCCCCTCCTCCATATAGTAGAAATGTCCTTTATCTTCCTCCACCCTGATCTCCGTATCCGGTGTGACCACCGTCCGGCCGCCGGAAAAAGGCATGGGCTGGCTCACGTTCTTCGTTTCCTTGATCTGGACGCTTATATTCCCGTGCGATATGCCGACCGTCGCGATCCTCACGTCTTCACCGATCACTATGGTGCCCGTTTTTTCGTCCACGACGATCTTCGCCTGATTGTCGGGTTTTACCTCGAGGTTCTCGATGATGGAAAGGAATTTCACCGGGTTTTCCTTCAGCTCCCACGGGACCGTGAGGGAGATCGTTCCCCCGTCCTGGGCAGAGGCGCACCCTTCGAAGATGTTATTGATGCGTTCCACGACTTTACGTGCGTTCGTAAAATCGGAGCGCTTGAGGGAGATCACCACGGTCTCTCCCTTCAGGGCAGCGTATTCGATTTCCTGTTCCACAATGGCCCCGTTTGCGATCCTCCCCACCGTAGGATGGTTCTTCTGGACCGAGCCCCCCTGACCGCCCGTCGCGAACCCACCCACGGTAATCGCGCCCTGGGCGACCGCATACGTCTGACTGTCCCCGCCCCGCAGCGGTGTCATCACCAGCACGCCACCTTCGAGGCTCGATGCATCTCCCATGGACGAGACGGTCACGTCGATCTTGTTGCCGACCCTCGCGAAGGGCGGCAGTTCGGCGGTCACCATCACCGCGGCGACGTTATTGATCTTCGTCATCGTCGGATCCACGATGACCCCCATTTTTTCAAGCATGTTCGCGAGAGTCTGCGTGGTAAAGACCGTCTGCACCTTGTCGCCCGTCCGCTTGAGCCCAACCACCAGCCCATAGCCGATAAGCACGTTCGGCCTGACGCCGTTGACATAGGCGATGTCCTTTATTCGCGCGGAAAAGCACGCGGAAGGAAGAGCGGCCGACAGCACGCCGCAGGCAAGGGCCGCGATAATCGCAAGGCGGGCCGTCCGGGACCGTCTCGTCTGAGGCTCAGGCATCTTTCTTCCCGCACCTGCTTTCATATCCCGACTCCCTAAAACGGCCATACAAAATCAAACAGGCGTGCGGCCCACCCGGGTCTCTGTTTCTCCGCCACGACGCCTATTCCCGTATAGATGACCTTTGCATCGGCGATCTGCGTGGACGATATCGAATTGTTAAAGGCTATGTCCCTCGGCCTCACGATGCCCTGGAGCAGTATCTCCTTTTTTTCGTTGTTGACATAGATCTCGCGCTTGCCTTCGATAACGAGGTTGCCGTTCGGCAGGAGGTCCATCACCCTCGCGGTTATGCTGGCGGAGAGCGACCCGGCCCGGGTCGTCGCGCCGGTACCCGTGAAATCATTGTTCGGGGCGTTTGCGTTTACCAGCGTCGCGGGGTTTTTCCATGGGCCGTTCGGGTTGGTCTCAAGACCGAAGAAGTTGGTGATGCCCGCGACCGTCTGCGACTTCCTCGTCGTGGCCGTCGACGCGCTTTCCGAGGCCTGAGATACCTCGACAATGTTGACCGTCAGTATATCGCCCACGTTCTTCGCCCTCTGATCGCTGAACATGTCGGTAAGCTTCCCATGCCAGACGCTTCCATTCTTCGCATCCGGCGCTGTGGGTTGTTGAGGGGGTGTCCTGTAAGTCTTGGAGATCGTAAGCGGCTCGTTGCTTATCTTGGAAGGCTCAATGGAGATGCAGCCCGCCAAAAGACACAGGCATACGGACAAAAGCGCCCCGGTGATCTTTTTGCTCAAAACTCCACCGCCACTGCGTTATTTCCCGTTACCTTGCCCATGATCTCTCTCCCCGACGGGCTCTTTACCCTCACGAGGTCTCCCACTTTTCCTTTCTCGAGGGCCGTGCCCTTTCCCTGGACGACCAGCCTGTTATTCTCGGCGCGCATACTGACGGCTTCTCCCTTTTGCACCGCCATGGCGCTCGCAAGAAGCTGGCTCGTGATGACCTCGCCCACCGGTATCTCCTTTTTCGCGGTCTTCCCCACTACCTCTTCGATGCAGGCGGGATAATCCGCGCCCACGCCGTTGAGAAAACTTTCTTTCTCGTCGAGGTCCGCGGGACGGACCGCCTCGCCCTTCGAGATGTGATGCTTCGCCGTGTAAAGCTTCTTCTTTATGAGCACCCTGAAAGGCACATACACGTTCGTCTCTATCCCTGTCTTTCCTTCGATCCCGGCCAGGCAGATCCCGTCGCCGTTTACGTCGGGCACCTTGGTGAAGCCCAGGGTCTTCACCCTCACTTCCCCTTTTACGTGGGGCGGTAACGTGGCAAAGGTAACCTGGATGTCACTGCCCCCGTACATCTGCCTTACGAACCGGTTCACCTCCGCCTGCAGCGTCGCCGCCGATAAGCCGCACGGCAGGACAAGAGCGCCGGAGAGACACAGAAGAAGAAGCGCGAAGGCCCTACCCTTGTCTAACATTATTCGCCATCTGGAGCATCTGGTCCGCCGCCTGAATAGCCTTCGAGTTGGCTTCATACGCCCTCTGCCCTATGATCAAGTTGACCATTTCCTGCATGACGTTGACGTTCGACATTTCGAGGTATCCCTGGAGAATCGTCCCGAAGCCGTTCTGGCCGGGCGATCCCGACACCGCGGCCCCGCTGGCGTCGGTCTGCTGGTACAGGTTCTTTCCTATCGCGTTCAGACCCCCGAGGTTGGGGAACGTCCACATGGTGAGGTTGCCTATCTGCTGGAGCGCTGTCTGGTTCTGCACCTGGACCGAGACGGTGCCGTCGGTTGCGATGGTAACGGCCATTGCGTTTTGAGGTATGGTGATGCTCGGGTTGAGCAGGTACCCGTCGGACGTGCATATCCTCCCCTCCGAGTCGCTTTGGAACGAACCCGCTCTCGTGTAGGACATCTCACCCGAAGGCAACTGGATCTGCAGGAACCCGTTCCCCTCTATCGCCACGTCCAACTGGTTTTGCGTCTGCTGGTAATCCCCCTGGGCGAACTGTTTTTGCACCGCCGCCAGCTTTGCGCCGTGGCCTATCTGTATTCCCGTGGGCACCTGGTTGCCCTGTTCGGTCTTGGTCCCCTGGAGGCGCAGGGTCTGATACATCAGGTCCTGGAAGTTGGCCCTGCCGGCTTTGAATGCGCCCGTATTGACGTTCGCGATGTTGTTCGCTATCACGTCGAGGTTCGTCTGTTGCACACTCATGCCGGTCGCGGCGGTCCATAGAGCCCTTAACATGTGCGCCTCCTAAAATTTCCCCAGGTCTATCAGCTTGCTGAGCATGTCGGACGCGGATTGGTCAACCTTCGTATACGACTCGTATGCCCTCAGGACGGCGATCATGCGTACCATCTCCGTCATGATGTCCACATTGGAAGTCTCGTATGCGCCTTGCTGCACCGAGAACCCCTCGGCCGGGATTTCGCTGTTCTTCTCATTCGCATTCAGAAACAGGCTTCCCCCTGCGTTTTGCAGGTCCTGCCTGTTGTCGAAGTCGACGATCTTCAGCTTCTCTCCGAGGATCTTGTCCACGTAAACGGAACCGTCCTTCCCGATCCTGATGTCCTTTCCGTCCAGCGTGATGTCGCCACCGTTCTGGCTCATGACAGTGTCACCGTTCTGTGTGACCAGCTTCTTCTCCGCATTAAGGGCGAACTGACCGTTTCTCGTATACATGGTGCCACGGGACGTGGATACCGCGAAAAATCCGTTTCCGTCTATCGCCAGGTCAAGCGTGTTGCCCGTCTCGGCCAGGGGAGCGTCAGAGAATTGAGTGTAGCTGTCCGGAATATTGACATAGGTTGCCGGGAGCTGGTCCGGTCCGGCGGCCTCTTCGATTACCGTGGAGTTGAAAGCCGGCGAGATTGCCTTATAGCCTGCGGTGAGGGCGTTTGAGAGATTGTTCGCGATGATGTCAAGTTCCCTCTCGTTGGCCGATTTTCCACTCTGGGTGCTGAAGATGCCGTTCAACATGCGACATATTATGCAAGTGTCATACCGCCATAACAGGGATGTCGCCTTTCGGGGCACCCGCTCGCGGGCCGGTCGAATGTCGGACGGGGCACCTCTCCCTGCGGGGCGTCACCACGCGTTTCGGGGAGGGATGGATATTACCTTTCGAAGCTCTAAGAGATGAGAGGGAGGTGAGTGCGCAGAGTGGGAAGTTTTTTCCACGTAGGCAATTTTTTCATATCGTGATCTCGAACCCTTCCGTCCCGTCTCTGGTTTTCGCGGCGGCGCCTTTTTCTTTTGCCGGCGGCGGCTCGGGACCGGAGTCGGGCGGCCTGCGCCCTTTGTCTCTTTCGCGGTCCTTGTATTTTCTTATGTGGGGAGGGTCGTGCCGGCAGGAAAGCGACAAATCCCTGCCGACGCTCCGGATAGTGTTGACGGAATCATGGGAAAAAGGGTCTTTCGCATCCATCGTATCGCGCACCTAATTGTTGGCGGCCTTCTCCAGTTCCTTTCTGTCGCTCGCCGAAAAAATCTTTTTCAGTTCAAGGAGTATCAGGAGCCTGTTGTCCAGCTTGCCCACGCCCTCAATATAATCGGATTCGACCCCGGCTACGAGCGAAGGGGGCTGCTCCACCGTGCTTTCGGAGATCCTCAGGACCTCGGAAACCGAGTCCACGATGAAGCCGAGCACCATGCCGTCCAGCTCGATGACGATTATCCTCGTGGATTTATCATAGCTCTTCCCTTCAAAACCCAACCTCTTCCGAAGATCGACTATCGGGATGATCTTGCCGCGCAGATTGATCACGCCTTCGACAAACGGAGGGGCATTGGGTATGCGGGTAATATTGATCATCTTGTTTATTTCCTGGACTTTCAATATGTCGACCGCAAACTCCTCGTTATCTACTTTGAATGTGACCAACTGCAAGATCTTACCCTCGTTCATATTCCGTCCTCCTCTAAGAGTATCATCGGACAAAGTCCGCAAAACTTAAGTCAATACGGTCAAGGGCCACTCGCTCGCCAGCGGCGCCCCATGAAAGGCTATGCGATCTTTCTGTACGCGTTCTGGAAAGAGGTGTGGCCTACCAGGGCGGACATATCGAGGATAAGTATGGCCTTCCCGTCCCCTCTGATCGTCGCCCCCCCTATCCCTTTGACGTTCCCCAGGTATTCACCGAGAGGCTTGATCACCACTTCCTCCTGTCCCTCGACTCCGCGCGTCTTTATGCCGATCGTCTTTTCCCCGATATTGCAGATGACGACGTACTTGTCGGCGTCGGCCTGAGGCTCGCCGGTAAAAACGCTCGCCAGGTCCACGACCGGAATGACTTTATCCCGCAGCACAAGAACGTCCTTCTTGTCGACGGACTTCATCTGACCCTGTTCGAGCTTTACGAGCTCCGTGACGGTGTTCAAGGGGATAGCATAGAGATCGTCGAGCACCCTCACGATCAGCGCCCTCATTATTGCAAGCGTGAGGGGCAGCCGCATGGTGAGCTTCGTCCATTTGCCTTCCTCCGAATCGATGGAGACCTGCCCATTCATTTTTTCGACGTTGGTCTTCACCACGTCCATGCCCACGCCCCTGCCCGAAACGTTGCTCACCTTCTTCGCGGTGCTCAACCCCGCCGCAAAGACGAGGTTCATGGCTTCGCGGGCCGGGAGGGCCGCCAGCTCGGCATCGCCCACCAATCCCTTTTCACGGGCCTTTTTCTTCACCTCTTCCACACAGATGCCCTTCCCGTCGTCGAATACTTCGATTATCACGTTATTGCCTTCGTTATATGCCTTGAGGGAAAGAGTGCCGGCTTTTTGCTTCCCGTTCCGTTCTCTCTCTTCCGGCGTCTCGACACCGTGATCGACCGAATTTCTTATAATATGGACGAGCGGGTCGTGCAGGGCCTCTATGAGCGAACGGTCCAGCTCCGTCTCCTCACCCTCCATGGTTAACCCGATCTCCTTCCCGAACTCGGCCGACAGGTCTCTTGCAAGCCTCGGGACCTTGTTGAACAGCTTGCTTATCGGCACGAGCCTCGCCCGCATGACGGATAGCTGCAGCTCGTTCGTGACCACCTCGATGTAATTCGTTATGTCGGCGAGGTTATCGAGCGCATTGGTCGCCGCGTCGCTCTTCTTTACCATGTTGTTGAGCAGTATAAGCCTGTTCTTGCCCAGCACGAGCTCTCCCGCCAGGTTCATCAGCTCGTCGAGTTTCTTGACCTCGATCCTTATGGTGTTCTCTTCTTTGTGGGGTTGCGTCTTCTGTTTGTTCGGGGGATTCTTCACCTGGTTCGCGGTCGCAGCCGCATCACAGACGACGACCTTCTCCGGCTCCATGCCAACCTGCGCCGCTTCCGGTTCTTTGGGGACGTCATGCGCCTCGACCGGCTCGACGGCGCTCGGCTCTTCGCGCACCTCTCCGGGGTTCGTCTTGTCGGGGGCTTTCAGGACTTCCAGTTTCTCTATGGTCGACGCGGTATCGCTCTGCTCGGCGCCGCTCTCCTTTATCTCTTCGAGGAGCGTCTTTATCAGGTCGAGCGCCTCGAGGAGGGCATCGGCCACCACGTGGTCCGGCACCATGATCCCTTTCCTTACCATGCCGAGTACATCTTCGGCCCTGTGGGCAAGGGTCGACAGGGCGTTGAACCCGAGAAAGCTCGACGTGCCTTTTACGGTGTGGACGGCCCTGAAGATGCCGTTGATCATCTCCTCGTCGGGGTTGTTCTCTATGACGATGACGTCCTGGATCGCCTTTTCGGTCAGCTCACCCGCTTCGACGATGAACTCATCGATGATCTCTCTCATCTCATCTTTTTCAAGAAACTGGTTTTCCATCAAGGCCCTCCCCTAAAAGACATTCGATTTTATCAAGGAGCACGTCCGGTTGTACCGGCTTGTTCAGGAACATATTGATACCTGCCCCGTATGCCTCCTTCTGTAACTCACTGTCGCTTGTCGTCGTAAGCATTATCACCGGCAGGTGCAGGTTGTAGTAGCTGTTCCTCAAGCTCTTGACAAAGGATATGCCGTCCATGTTCGGCATGTTCAGATCGACTATCACCAGGTCGATCTCATTGTTGCTCAGCTTTTCCATGGCGTCCAGCCCGTCTTCCGCTTCTTCGGTGACGTAATCTTTTCGCCGCAGCACGTATCCTATGAACTTTCTTATGGTCGGAGAATCATCGACAATCAAGACTCTTTTCATCATTATCCCTTTTGATAGGCAATCGTACCGGGAAAGATCAAAGGCTTGAACCCCCGCGATATGTTGTGCAGGCTTTCCGCATGTCCGATGGTAAGATACCCTTTTGGCTTGAGTGATTCGTAAAGGTTCTCGATCACTTTCTTTTTCCCTTTGTCATCGAAGTATATGAGCACGTTCCTGCAAAAGATCATATCCATCTGTTTATATTTTCGGTAGGAATCGGAATCCATTAAGTTCAGGAAATTCACGGTCACATATTTCTTGACCGCGTCATTCAGTATGTATATGCCTTTTTTCTCCGTGAAATACTTGTTGAGCACGACCTTATCCGTATTCCTGACGCTATACTGGTTGAAAATCCCCTTTTTCGCGGATTCCAGCGCCTTCGTGCTGATGTCCGTCCCGAGTATCGTAAAAGGCAGGGACCTGCCTGTCTGGCTCATCAGCTCGAGCATAAGAATCGCCAAAGTGTAGGGCTCCTCGCCCGTGGAACAGCCGGCGCTCCAGATTTTTAGCCCTCCTTGAGGCCAGGGCCCATTCGCGTAGCTCTTCTGCACGATCATCTTGAATGCATCGAGCTGAGGGGGGTTTCTGAAGAAACTGGTTTCATTCGTCGTGACGAGGTCGAACAGGGAGATCAGCTCTTGTCCTGTCTTCTGTCCTCCGTATTTCAGATAGTAGTGGTACTCTTCGAAGGAAGAAAGGCCGAGTTCGTCGAGTCTGCCGGCCAACCTGCTTTCGAGAAGATATCCCTTGTTCTCCGCGAAGTAGATGCCTGTTTTCTCGTAAACGAAGTCCCTGAGCAGGATAAACTCCTGGTTAGTCAACATACTTCCTCGGATCGGGAGAGCATCGAAAGCGCCAGGGTCGCGGCGGTCAACACGTCCTCATCGATGCTCTTCGTGAAAGGTCTTATGTGAGGGATCGCCCGCTTGTCGCGAAGCTCGGAAAGGGCCTTGAGACAGCCGATCTTAATCAGATTATTCTCAATGTTCAGCCCGCCGACAAAGATGGAGAAAAGGGAAGGGTCTNNGGCGTGGTATCTCGTCCACAAAGGCTGTAGAGGGTCCAGAAATATCTCCATCAAGAGGCGCCTGAAACTTTTTAACCCCTTTACGCCTATCACCTTGAGGACCTCGTTGGGGACATCGCCGCTTTTGAGTATCGTCTCGAAAAGGTTCAGATATTTCTTGTCCTCAATAAAACTGCCTATCACGCGAATGGCCGCTTGTCGCACCCTTTCGTCGGTATCCGTTATCAGCCTTTCCAGGAAAGGAAAATTCGTGCTCCCCTCTATGTAAGGAGTAACGGCAAGGTAAATCTTTTTGTCTTCCGGGGTGCCCTTCGTCACAAAACTGTCTATCGCCTCCAGGGCCAGGGCCGTATCGAGCCTGAGCAGGGCGAGCAGGGCTTTTTTTCTGACATCCGCATATCCTGTCTTTGCGATAAGCTCGACGTCCGGGGTCAGCTCGCGCATGGTCATGGCACCCGCAATCGCCGCTGCTTCAGCCTGGATGTGGCCGTCGGCATCGCGCATGGCCTCGCGGATGATCCTGTAGCCGTTTCCATTGGCGATCCTGCCCAGTTGCTTCATGATCTCCCTTTTTGCGGGAAGAGGAGACGACTGAAAACAGCGAAGAAGCAGTTGTTCATCGATTTTGCAGCCCACTCCCCCGCATGCCCTGATCACGGGCAGCGTGTACTCCTCCACTGACAGATATTCATTCAGATGAAGGCTCCACACTTCTTTCAATTCCATGAAAAGGCGCAGGATCTTTTCATGCTCGTCTCCGTCGGGGTCCATATCCTTGAGGAGATCGAGCATCGCCCGGACCGATTCCGGGTGCCTGAAATGAACGAGCAGGTTGATGACCTTCGATGATTTACGCTTTTCCACTCTCAGGTAATTCAGGAGATGCTGAAGGAGGTCTTCCCCCATGACGGTTACCAGCTTTTCACATATTCTGGCGTCTCCGTGTTCGATGATGATTCTTACAAAAATATTCTTTTTTTCCTTTTGCAGGTTGTTGACGAAATCGACTATCTCGTCCACTATCTTGTCGTCCCGGAAGCTCACCAGCGCCTCGCACGCCGCGAGCGACAGTTCCTCCCCGCGGTGCATGAACACATCCATGAGCGCCGGTACCGCCCGCCTGTTCCCTATCTGCGCCAGGCTGTAAACGGCCGAGAAGGCGGCCCATTCCTCTTGATGCAGCATGTCCAGGAGTACATCTATCGCCCTCGGGTCATCGAACTCACCAAGGGCCGTTACCGCGGCGTTCTTCACGTTCTCGTTCTCTTCGTAAACCTTCTCGATGAGGTGAGGCAGCGACGACGCGTGCTTCAGGCTCTGCAGCACCTCGCACCCATAGACCCTGATGTCTTCGTTCGGATGATAAAGGAGGTGAATGACCGCCTCTATGCCGTAGCTGCCCGTTTTGCGCAAAATTTCGAGCACGTCCATCCTCAGGGCGGTATTCTTGTCGTTCAGGAGCTGCACCACACGCTCCACCAGCTCCCTGCTCGGAGCCGAGACGAGCTTTTCTACGATCCTGGCCCTCGTAAAATCGTCCGATTCCCCCAATCGAGCGACGAGTCCGCTGAGGGACTTACCGGCAATTTTTGTTTTTTGTGCCTCTCTCATTGCTCTTTCCCCTATAATATCCTGACAATCTCTTCGGGCATCCGCTCGATGGGGAGCACCGCGTCCGCCAAACCGGCGTTGACGACCGCTTTGGGCATGCCGTAAACCACGCACGTCTCTTCATCCTGGGCAATCACATAGCCCCCTTTCGCTTTCAGTGCCTTAAGACCGACCAGCCCGTCGTTTCCCATACCCGTCAGGATCAGGCCGATGCAGGTCGACTCATACGCCGTCGCGGTAGTGCTCATAAGCAGGTCCACGGAAGGGCGGTAGATATAGGTATTGCTATTCACCATTTCCACGGTCACCAGCCGGCCTTTCCTCCGCAGCGCAAGGTGTGTATCGCCGGGCGCGATCAGCGCGACGCCGGGCATAAGGACCTCTTTATGCTCCGCTTCCTTCACCGCCAGGGGCGATATCTTATCGAGCCTTTCCGCAAAAGATTGAGTGAAGAGACGCGGCATATGCTGGGCGATCACGATAGGGACCGGAAAGTCCTTCGGAAGATGCGAGAGAATGTACTGAAGCACGGGCGGACCTCCCGTCGACGCCCCGATGGAAAGGATGCTTCGTCTTACGGAGCCCCCGGGGATGATGGAAAGGGGGCGTGCCGGACGATTGGAGAGAAAGCCCTTCAGGCGCAGCTTCGCCCTGTTCTTGGCCACATCTTTCACTTTGCCGATAAGCTCCTGCTCCTTGTCCGCGAGCGTGAAGTTCGAAAAGTCTTTCGTCACGAAATCACAGGCGCCCGTGCTCAGCGCTTCCATGGTGATGTCTGCGTGGTCCCTGGTCAGCGTGCTCAGCATGATAACGGGGAGGGGATTTACCGACATGATATGCCTCAACGTTTCGATGCCGTTCATTCCCGGCATTTCCACGTCGAGCGTTACCACCTCCGGCTTCAGTTTCTCGATCTTCTCGATGGCCTCGCTGCCGCTCCCCGCTGTCCCTATCACCTCTATCTGGGGGTCCTTCTCGAGTATTTTCGAGATGATCCTTGTCATCACCCGGGAATCGTCGACGACGAGAACCTTTATCATCCTTCTCCTCCGAAGGGGCTTCCGGTAAACCTTTCGATCTCCTTCAGCTTCGCGTAGGCCGTCTCAAAAAGGTCCACGTCGCGGTTCAACAGGTATCTCTCGGGCATTTCCGTTTGCAGAAACCCTCGCTGTTTCTTGAAGAACGTTTCAAAGTCCATGAAATCACAATCGAAGTCAGTCTGCGTCGCGAGATTGTCCGCAAGCCAGACCGCATACAACTCTCCTCTCTCCCCTGTCTCTTCACGGAGATGATGGGACCGCACGCTCTCCACGATGGTTTCCGGCAAGTCCCACGCCTCCAGCAGCATCGCTCCCATGCTTGCATGATCCGTACCAAGGACCGCCCTTTCCGCTTCCTGCCTCTCCCAGGCATTCTGGCGCATCAGGACGTCGATCTTCGGCCACTCTTCCCTGAAAAATCGATACTCGATAATAATCCCGATGTCGTGCAGGACGCCGCTCAGATGGGCCTCCTTCGGGCTGCCCAATCCAAAGGCCGAGGCGACGGTTTCCGCAAAAACGGCGCAGGATAAGGAATGGCGGACAAACCCACCGGGATCGAAAAACGTCTCTTCCCCGTCCGTCGTCGACAGGAAGGGCATACGTCCGATAATGGAGGCGAGACCCGAATATCCTATGGCGGCGATCGCCTGTTCCACGCTTTCACTACGACGGAACGTTTCCCTTCCGCTACAGGCGCTGTTCGCCGCCCTGAGCACCTCGCCCGCCAACGACGGGTCCATGTGTCTCACCAGGTCTNNGATGATCTTCATCGCCTCGCCGGCGATGCAGGGAAAAGTCGGAAGGAATTCGATTTGCATTAGTCTATCTCTTATGTAATCAGCCATCGAATCTTATGTGTTATCGGAGCGGGCAGGGATGAACTTTAGAGGTCGGGGAGGTGAAAAGGGGGTCGCGCCTTTCTGCGCTTACTTCAACATAATTCTCGCGTCTACCACCCTGTAGCCCTGCCCTTTGGGCAAGATCTTCACCGGGTTCAGGTCCATCTCGGTAATCTGCGGAAGGTCTTCCACCAGGGCCGATACCCTGAGCAGGAGGTCTTCCAGGGCTTCGGTATCCAGGGGCGCTGCCCCGCGGTATCCCCGCAGGAGCTTTATCATTTTTACCGAGTCGATCATTTCTCTCGCATCGAGGTCGGTCAAGGGGACAAGGCTTGCCGTGACGTCTTTTACAAGCTCGGCGTAGACGCCCCCGAGGCCGAACATCATGACATGTCCCAGGGTCGCGTCTTCCGTGACGCCCACGATCGCTTCCGTTCGCGCGTCAATCATGGGCTGTACCGTCACTCCCTCCATTTCCTCCCCGCGACCGATTTCGGTCAACCTGGCGGCGACCTCATCGTACGCGTGCTTTGCCTCGTCTGCCGACCTCACGTTCAACACGACCCCGCCCACATCGGACTTATGGGATATCGTGGAAGAATACAGCTTGATCGCCACGGGAAAACCCAGTTGGCAGGCGGCGGCCGCGGCATCTTCCGCCGTCCTGGCTATCCGGCTTGCCACCGTGCGTATCCCGTAGCACGAGAGCAACTCGCATGTTTCATCGGGTGATACCCAGAGGGGTCTCTCC
The DNA here is from genome assembly GCA_003165115.1 of Syntrophaceae bacterium. Classification (GTDB taxonomy): domain Bacteria; phylum Desulfobacterota; class Syntrophorhabdia; order Syntrophorhabdales; family WCHB1-27; genus BOG-1155. The sequence continues at coordinate 17,990 of PLSJ01000060.1, forward strand.
GGGCCGCTCGTCAAGGCCCTCATGACGATCTCCCGGCCCCGCGCTTGCGCCACGCCGGCGAACTGCCGGACGGTGCCCCGCTTCCGCCCGGCCATCTCGCCGTAACCGGCGGCATTGGCCAGTGCCAGGGCGGCATCTTCCGGAAAAGGATAGTACGGCACGAACCGGCCGCCCGCCATCACCTTTCCCTGCGATCCCGTGTGCCCCATAAAGCAGCAAAGGATGGGCTTGCCCCGTTGCTCCACAACGGGCATCGCCTTTTCTATCGCGCCCTCGATTTCTTCCGCGCCCAACCCGGCCGAGGGTACGTATATCGTGATAAGCGCGTCGTTGCCGGGGTCTTCGGTCAATATTTTCAACGTGTTTTCGAATTCCCCCGCCGTAACGGAGGCGCTGAGATTAAGGGGATTGCCTATTTCCATGTCCCGCTTGACGGCGGCCTTCACCCTGGTCACCGTCTCGTCGGACAGCTCGGGTATTATCAGGCCGTTCCGGGAACAGGCGTCGGCGGCCAGGGTGCCACGACCCCCGCCGATGGTCAGTATCGCGACCCTTTTTCCCGTGGGCACCGGCTGGCTTGCGAAAAGCATGGCCGAGTGGAAAAGCTGCTCTATGGTGGTCACCCGGACAATACCCGCCTGGCGGAATAACGCGTCCGATACGAGGTCCGGCGTCACCATGGCCCCCGTATGCGAGTGGGTGGTCCGCGAGCCCGCCATGGTGTTCCCGCCTTTGATCGCGAGTATCGGCTTCGTCATCGACACCCTTCTCGAAATGCGCGTGAACACGTCGGGATTATCGAACGATTCCAAATAGAGCAGGATCACCTTTGTCGCCGGGTCTTTTTCCCAATATTCGAGCATATCGGCCGATGCAATGTCGGCGCAGTTGCCGACGCTCACGTAATTGGAGAA
>PLSJ01000353.1 GCA_003165115.1 Syntrophaceae bacterium
CGGAGAGGGGAAGAAGGGACTCTAGATAACCTTCCCCTTTGTCCCTCTAGTACCCATATTACTGTAAGACTGCATTACTATAGCACTGCCGGAGGTGCGGAGTCAGTGGACGCGATACGATTGGACAACGGGTTGAAGTGCATCCTCGAAAAGAGGGAAGGGTCGGGCGTCGTCGCCATCCAGGTATGGGTGAAGGTGGGCAGCCGCTTTGAGGCCGATCGGGTCGCCGGCATTACGCACTTCATCGAACACCTGATATTCAAAGGCACGGAGGACGCAGGCGTTCGCTACGAGATCGCCCCGAAGATCGAGGCCATGGGCGGGAGCATCAATGCGTTCACGTCTCACGAGACGACCGTCTACCACATCGTCATGCCCGCGCACTCCTTCGAAACCGGTTTCCGGCTCCTGGCGGACTCGGTCCGGAAGCCGGCCTTTCCCCAGGACGAATTGGAAAAGGAGAAAAAGGTCATTATCGAAGAGATAAAGATGGGCGAGGACGACCCCCAACGAAAGCTCTTCACCGAGCTCTTCCGGGTCAGCTACCCCGACCACCCCTACGGGAGGCCCATTATAGGGTATCGGGAATCGGTCTCCGCGATAGATCGCACCGATATCCTCTCGTATTTTAAGGAACACTACACGCCTTCGAACATGGCCGTCGTGGTGGTGGGCGATTTCGACGAACGGCGCGTGCGGGACCTGCTCGACCGGCACCTTAACTGGCAGGCGGAAGAGAAAGGGGCGGGCACACAGGTGCTCGCGGACGAGCGCGGCCCCGGCAAAGAAGCACCCGTGACGGTCGTCGAAAAGGAGGTCGCCGAGAGTTACCTCGCCCTTTCCTATCCTATCGGCCCATTCCTGCACCATGACACGCCCGTCCTCGACGTCCTCGGGAGGGTCCTGACGGACGGCGACAGCTCGCGCCTGCAGGCGACCCTGAAACATGAAAAAGGGTTGGTCACGGATACGGACTCCTACGTGTTTACGCCGCGGGAAAGAGGCTTATTCGTGCTTCTCGCGACCTTCAGGGGAGACGACCACGAAGGGGTCGCGGCCGCCATCGAGGCCGAGCTTGGACGCATCTCACGGGAGGGTCTCGACGCGTGGGAAGTGGAAAAAGCGAAGAACCTCGTCGCGGCCTCATATATCTACGGGGTCGAATCGGTTCAGGGGAAGGCGCACCTGATGGGCAACCTCGAAGCCCTCGCGGATGACCCCGCGTATGCCGACACGTACCTGCGCGCGGTCGGCTCGGTTACCACTGCTGACCTCATGTCGGCCCTCGCCGCGTACCTCGTGCGGGGCCACAGGCGCGCGGTCGCCCTCCTGCCCAGGAAGACGGCCTCCAACCCCGTCACCTTTCGGCTCGACAACGGCTTGCGGTGCGTCTATAACAGCAACGCGGCGAGTCCAAGCTTTTCATTCATGATAGGCCTCGTGGGGGGTCTCAAGGAAGAAAAGCAGGGGCAGAACGGGAGCTTCAACCTCCTCTCACGGATGCTGCTGCGGGGGACGAAAGACCTCGACGCACAGGGCATCGCCCGGAAAATAGATACCCTGGCGGGGAATATCAGCCCGGTGAGCGGGAGAAACGTGTTCGGTCTCTCCGGCCGGTTTCTCGCGAAAGATTTCAGCCAGGGGCTCGGGCTCCTGAAAGAACTCCTTGTCTCCACAGCCATGAGCGAAAACGAGCTGAACAAAGTGAAAGAAGAGGTCCTTTCCGAGATGCGCAGGCGTGACGATGACGCCGTGCAGTATACGTTCATGGAAATGAACGCCTTATTATACAAAGGACACCCCTACGCGATGGACCAGATGGGATCGGCCCGCGACGTGGGGGATATGACCCTTGGGGATATAGAGGAATTGTACGGGAATTACATGGGCCCGCGGGAGGCGGTGCTCGCCCTGTCGGGCGACCTCGACCCGAAGGCGGCAGAAGAGCTGGTCCGGTCGCTCTTTTCCGGATGGCAGGGCGGCGGCCGCGAGCTGACGAGGTTGCCTTACGCCGTGACATCGGCCAGAGAGCTCTCCTTGCGGCGCGAAATGTACCAGACCCACATGATCTTTGCCTTCATCGGGCCGGGCCTGAGCGACGCCGACAGGCATCCCGTGGAGGTGATGACCGCCGTGCTTTCCGGCATGGGCGGAAGAATCCACAAAAAACTGAGGGAAGAGAACCCTTACGCGTATGCGGTTACCTTTTTCAACCAACAGGCATACGAGACGGGCGCCATCGGCATCTACATCGGCACGGACCGCACCTATGCCGAGGATGTGGAGCGGATCGCGAGGGCCGAGATCGAAGAGATACGAAAAGCTAGGCTCACCAAAGAAGAGGTGGCAGACGCGAAACGCTACATGATAGGGAACCACTATATACGGATGCAGACGAACGGGTCTATTGCATCGAGCATGTGCCTCGACACCATATACGGCCTGAAGCCCGGTTTTTTCAAAGCGTGGCCCGAAAAGGTGGGGAAGGTTTCCACCGATGAGGTCAATGCCGCGGCCAAGAAGTATCTCCTCCCCGACCGGATGGTGAAACTCCGGATCGGGCCATAGGCACCCGCCCACCTCCCGCGCAGTCCGAAGAATCGACCTTCCTCCCGATGCGTTGCCGACGGCCGACCCTGCATGGCGACGCATCTTCATCGTATATGGCAGCCTCCACTTCTTTCTGGCATATTTGTCGGAGGTATCTGTCACATGTCACGGCCCCTCTCTCCCACGTCCTGATTTTGCAAGGTCTTCGGCGTGGCCCCGTTATTGCTATAATGAAAGCAGCCTATATGGCGCACAAAATGATTAGTAACTCCCGGTTCTTAGGACCCCCCCAATCCCCCTTTTTTCCGGGAGCCTATGGTAACCGGCCCATAACCTTTCCCCAGGATTTATGGGCCGGTACTTTTTTTGCCGCCCTTTCTTACCTGCTTTCCGCTCTTCGAGTCAGGCCCATCAAGCCGTCGTGATGTTGTAGCTCCGGCACTCAGGGCACGAGGGACCTGCGGGCCTGGTTTTGCCCTCCCCGGCCTTTTCTTTCGCGGCGGCTTCGGGCGCGGGCGCCTTGGCCTCCTTGATTTCGAACCGGCAGCCGCAATCGTTGCAGACCAATTCTTTTGCTTTCACGGATGCTCCTTTGTCCTTGGATTGGTTAACCTTATGATAATATAGATCGTGAAAATGCGTTTTAAAGAGAACGAATCCGCCGGTCAGGCGAGACACGTCATGGCGGGCTGAGCCTTCGAGTCCTCCCGTCCGGTGCTCCTCCGTATAAAATCGAGGATCGTGCGCGCATAGTCCTCGGGCCGCTGCTCATAGGTATTATGCCCGCACCTCGGGAAGACCGCGAGCTCGCCCCTGGCGAGGTGCCGGTAAAAGGCAATCGATTGTTCGACGTCGAAGATGGAGCTGCGGTCGGGGTAGAGCACCAGGGTGGGACAGGGGACCAGAGCCAGGACAGGGCGCAGGTCAAAAAAACCCGCGCCATAGGCTCCGCCAAATTTCGCGAATTGATCGTACAGGCTCGCCGCGTCCTTTCCGTGCCAGTCGGTCATCTTTGCCTGTAGCCGGGGCTCCAGGAGGGCAAATTTGCTTACCAGTCTTGCGGCATTCAGCTCCGTCATGGGGACCTCGCTGTAACATTGAGTGCTCCCCGCGGTAAGGGTCGTCACTTCATGCGGATATTTGACGGAATAGTCCACACCGATCACGCCGCCTTCACATTGTCCTACGACATGGCATTGCCCGATGCCGAGGCGTTCTTTCACTATACGCATCTCCTCGACACTTTCGGGCCGGTAGCGGTCGCTTTCGTAGAATGCCCGGAAGTCATCCCCGCCTTCCGAGCGTCCATAACCACGCCGGTCATACATTACTACCTTGAAGCCGTTGGCGACAAACTGCGGATAAATGGCGCTCCATATCTTCGCCGGACCGAAGCCGTGATGGAGCAGCATGACCACCTCGCCTTCGCCGTGGACTTCGTAGTAGACCCGGCGGCCGTTCACTTCTTCAAATGGCATGTAATCTCCTTTCGGCTCAAAACACGGTCGTCAGCGCCAGGCCGACCAGGGGCGCAGTGTTGTAGGATGTCCGGTCGATCTCGTGCCCGCGGCTGTCCTCGATCCTTAACTTGCCCCCGAAGGCCGCCCCTCCGTATACATCGAGGCGAAGGCCCCGGCCGAGTTTGCGCGACAGGCGGACAAAGAAAGGCCACGAATCGGTTTGGCCTATGCCGTTCGGGACCGGGCCGTTGCTGTCCAGCCTGAACCGGTATGTGCGGTAGCCGCCTGCGAGGGCGGTCTCCCAGTTATGGTCGATCGTGTAGGCGAGCTCGAGCCCGGCCGGTCCGGCCGGTCCGGTCCTGAAGCTGTTCCCGAGGCGGAGATCGTCCGTGATCTTCCACGAAAATATGAAGGCAGGGAAGAAGCTCGTCTCCTCAAGCCTGTAGAAGACCCCCGCGCCGAAGCCGATGACGAACGTGGAACTGGGCCTGTAGAGGGCGCCTACCGTCCCCCCGTAGAGGAGCGACTTGCCGAAGTCGGCCCCCTGCTCTCCCGCATATTGGACAACCGGGGCGGCAAAGAGGCGCCACTCGGGCGAGAGGCGATACGTCACGTTCGTGTGAAGGCCCACCCTGTCGATCTTGTTCCACGGATCGGGCACGGCGAAATTGGAGAGCCTGGAAAAGTTGTAGTCGTCAAATTCATAGGAGAAACCGATCCCCACGCTGACCTTGTCGTTGACCGGTATCGCGGAGCCCGCCGTCAGGGAGTAACGGGACACGGTGACGTCGCCCCCGCCGGCCACATGCGATGAGGGCTGGTAGAGTGTCGAGCCGTTGATGAAGAGCCGGGGGTTTTCTNNTTGACCGGGCTCGAAATATCCCCACATCTGCGCGTGGAGTCCGGAAGAAGCCGACATCATGCCGCAGGCCGAGAGGAAAAGCATCAGGCAGATCCTTGCGTTCTTTGTCATTGTTCTCGCTCCTTACGTGTGCCGCCGACGGGTGGAACAGCTTATCAACAGTGTAACAGACGGACGGAGGCGTGTCATGGAAAAATGGATCGTGCGGCGGCGCCCGTGATGCGGAAAACGATTTGATTCGGCATGCGCAAACGCTATATCCTATGCCGCGCCGGAAGCGTACCCGGCGCGGCATAATGCAAAGGAGGAAAAGAGAGCGTGGATGGAACACGGCGCGCGGATATCAGGCCGGGGATGAGGGTTTCCATAGTCCTCAAGAAGGACCAGCGCACGGGTGCGCTCACCAAAGGCATAGTGAAAGACATCCTGACCGGTTCGCCCGTTCATACCCGCGGCATTAAAGTACGTCTGGAGAGCGGAGAAGTGGGGCGGGTCAAGAAGATAGGCGAGTAAGGACCACGCGGACTAAAGAAGCCGGTTCCACGTGGTCCATGCTATTTCCACGCCTTCCACGCCTCGGGTTGATACCCGACGGTCGCCTCCCGGCCGTTTCTCACGACAGGCGTTTTCAGAAGCAGCGCGTCTTTGAGGAGTTCTTCTTCGACGTCATGGGTCAGGTATTTCAGGTTCTTCCGCGCGTACGCCTTGCCCCCGCGGTCGATAAGGTTATCGATGCCCAGCGCTGCCTTGACACTGTTCAATTCCCCCCTGCTCAGCCCTTTCTCGGTGATATCGACAAACTGGAAGGGGATGCGCCTTTCTTTGAAATACCTCTGCGCCTTCCTGGTGTCCTGGCATTTGAGTGTGCCGAAGATTTGTATATTCAAAGACCTCCCCTGGTCGTGCCGAAGCTTCAGCCCCTCTTCCGTTCTTCTATTTCGCCTGCCTGGGCCTCTTTTCGAGGTTTTCCCGCACCCCTTTGAGCTCGCCGGGGGTCCGGCTAAGGAAGAAGTAGTAGGCCCCTACCCGTGAATGCATCATGGCGTTGCTCAGGTCCTTGGACAACCCTGTTTTTTGCACCCTCCCCATGGTAGCAGAAAGTCTACGGGACAGACAATCAAAAAGATCGCAGGAGATGTCCGTTGCGGACGGGTATCCACCTATGTGGACTTCCTGGTGGAGAGAGGCGAAATGCTACAAGGGGGGGGACGGTGCCCCCCTTGTAGAATATTTTCACAAAGTGACGAAAAAACTTGACAAAAAACGCGACGCGAAGGAGAATGGTTAGCGTCGATATGACCTACGAGACGAGAAAGCGCAGCATGGTCAATACGATAGGACGGGCCGGAAGGATTCATGGGACATCGAAGTCCGGGCATATGACGGGATCGGGGTGTCGGCGGAAAGCGAATGTATCGGCATGAGGAACATTTCACAAACGCTCTTGACAACAGTGGTCGCATCGTTTACAATCGAAGGTGCAACGAACCTGAACGACCTGCGCAGTTGAAGGCGGTCGCTGCGCGGATACCTAGAGGGGCTAAAAATGAGGTACGCAGAGACAGGGTATAATTTAGAAATCGATCTATCCCGGGGAAACGTCGAGAGGGTGGAAACCGATCCACGGTTAACCGAGCTTCATCTGGGAGGTCTTGGCACCAACTCCAAGATATTATGAGATAGGGTCCCCCCCGAAACCGACCCGTTTTCTCCCGACGTCCCACTGATTTTCAGCACCGGCCTGTTATGCGGCACCCCTGCCCCCGGTGCGAACCGTACCATTATTACCGCCTATTCTCCCCAGACCTTGTTGATGGGATATTCGATGATGGGCGGCTTTTGGGCGCCCGAATTGAAGTATGCCGGCTATGACAAAGTGATCATCCGCGGCAAGTCCCCTAATCTGGTTTATCTGTGGATAAACAATGACAAAGTAGAAATACGTGATGCCTCT
>PLSJ01000275.1 GCA_003165115.1 Syntrophaceae bacterium
CGCGGAAATGATCAGGTCGACGGGGACCCCCATCAGGGGCACCGTCGCCTTGTCCCACGAAATGGCCCTCATGGCAATGCCTATCATGGTCCGCCTCACCATGAGGTCGAGGAGGACCATCAGGACGAGGGAGCACGCGATCACGACGATCTGCAGTAAGGAGATCGACACGTCCCCGAGCATCCAGGACATCTCCGGGNNTGGGCTCAGGGCGAGGGTAAGGTTTTCGAGAAAGAGGCCCACCCCCAGCGCCGTAATGATCGCCGATACCCTGGGCGCCTGACGCAGCGGTTTATAGGCGAGCCGCTCGATGGTCACGCCCAGGAGGGCCGTGCCCAGCATGCTCGCGATGAGGGTCGGGATAAAAGAAAGCTTCAGGAACACCACGGAGAGAAAACAGAGAAAGGCGCCCACCATGAAAAGATCGCCGTGGGCGAAATTGATCATGGTGAGGATGCCGTAGACCATGGTATAGCCCAGGGCGATGAGGGCATAGATGCTCCCGAGCTGGGCCGCGTTCAACACCTGTTGCAGAAGGTAGCTCATCGAAAATCCGGGTCCGTGTCACGTCTTGCGCCCAGGGCCGCGCTCCCCCGCAGGCCACTGCTCATGGGTTCGCGTTGGAGAAGTAGACAAAACCGCCGTCCTTGATCCTGAGGATCACGGCGCTCTTTACAGGGTCGGACGAGCCTTCCCTGAACTGCATGTCGCCGGTCACCCCTTCGTACTTCTGTATCCTGGCGAGGGCATCCCTCACGGCCTGCCGGTCGATCTTGCCGGCCTCGCCCACCGCCTGCCTCAAGAGACCAAAGGAATCGTAGGTCAGGGCGGCCACGTCGTCGGGCATGCCGCCGTAGGCCGTCTTGTAGGCCTGGATAAACCTTCTCGCCACCGGGGCCGCCGTATCGGGTGCGTAGTGCGTGCTGAAGTAGTACCCTTCGCAGTCTTTGCCGCACAGCTTGATCAGCTCCTGGCTTCCCCAGGAGTCGCTTCCGAGGAAAGGCACCTTGATGGCCAGTCTCTTGGCCTGCTGGATCTGGAGCGGGACCTCGCTGTAATAGTTCGGAAGGAAAACGACGTCGGGATCGGCCTTCTTCATCTTGGTAAGCTGCGCGGAGAAGTCCCTGTCGTTGGTCGTATAGGTTTCGAAGGCGACGACTTTCCCCCCGTTCTGCTCGAAGGTCGCCTTGAAAAACTCCGCGATCCCCTTGTTGTAATCGGATGCGACGTCGTAGAGGACGGCGGCCTTCCGCGCCTTCAGGCTGTCGGCGGCGAAGCGGGCCAGCACGCGTCCCTGGAAGGGGTCGATGAAGCAGGCCCGGAAGACGTATTTCTTCGGCGCCCCCGTGCGCGCGTCGACGGTCGTCTTGGGGTTTGTGGACCAGGGCGTGATGAGGAGGACTTTCGAGCCCTCCGCTATCTCCGAGGCAGGGATGGCGTACCGGGTCGCGTTGGGGCCTATGATCGCGACCACTTTCTGCTGCGTGATCAGCTTCTGGGCCGCGGAAGCCGACTGGTCGGCCTTTCCCGCGTTGTCCTCGATGAAAAGCTCCACCTTGTAGCGCTTATCGCCCGCCTGTATGCCGCCGGCGTCGTTCATTTCCTTCACCGCCAGTTGCGCGGCCTTCTTGCAGGATTCGCCCACGGCCGGCATATCGCCCGTCAATTCGGCGATAACCCCCACCCTGATCGTGGTGGGACTCTTCTCACCGCAGCCCGCCACACCCAGAGCGGTCAGAACGCAGATGCACCACATAAGGCCGGCCCTCTTCATGACGATCTCCTCTTCAGCCAACAGTCGGTTTTTCCGTTTTTGTGCCGCGGGCTTATAATAGCAAAGAAGAAGTGGAAATGTCCACTCCCTTTACCTCTTCCTGAAAAGGAGCCTTATGGGTGTGCCCTTAAAGCCGTAAGCGTCCCGCAGCGCGTTTTCGAGATACCTTTTGTAGTGCTCGGGAATATGCTCGGGGTAATTCAGGAAGAGGATGAACGTGGGGGGCACCGACTTGAGCTGGCTCACATAGAAGATCTTCACCTGCTTCCCTTCCGCCATGGGGGGACTCAGCCTCCGGGTGAACCCCTCGAAGGCCCTGTTCAGCTTCGGCGTGGATATCCTCGTCGTGAGCTGCTCGTAGATCGTGGTATCCACGTCGAGTATGTTTTCCACGTGCTCCCCCGTGAGGGCCGAGGTGAAGATGACCGGCGCGAAGTCCGCGTGGGGGAGACGCTGCCTGACCATCTTGCGGTACTCTTCCTGGGTGACGTCGCGGTCCATCAGGTCCTGCTTGTTCACCACGATCCCGATCCCCTTGCCCGCCGAGACGATGAAATGGGCGATGGTCCCGTCCTGGTGGCCGATCCCGATCTGCCCGTCGATGACGAGATTGACCACATCCGCCCGCTCGATGCTCCGCAGGGCGCTCGACACCGAGTACTCCTCTACTTTCTCGGAAATCCTGCTCTTTTTCCTCAAGCCGGCGGTGTCGATTACCGTGAACGTCTTCCCCTCGAACCGGATGACGGAATCGATCGCGTCCCTCGTCGTCCCCGGCACGTCGCTCACGATCATGCGGTTCGAGCCGAGGAGCCTGTTCACGAGGGACGATTTGCCTGTGTTCGGTCTGCCCACGACGGCGATCTTTATGCCCTGGGCGGTCTCTTCCTCCGGCCCCGCACCGCTTATCCGGGCGATGTCTTCGAGGAGGTCGCCCACGCCGAGCCCGTGGGCGGCGCTGACGGGATAGAGCTTGTCGGTGCCCAACCGGTAAAATTCGGCGATCTCCGCCTCCCGCTTCTGTGAATCCACCTTGTTGACGACGTAGAAGACGGGCTTGCTGTAGCGGCGCAGGATCGACGCTATCTCGTGGTCTTCGGGCAGAAGGCCGTCGCGCGCGTCGAGGAGAAATATGATGATCGACGACTCCTCCACGGCCCCATAGATCTGCTCCTTCACGAGGGACGTGATCTTCTCGTCGCCCTCCGGCTCGAAACCCCCCGTATCGACGACCATGAAGGATTTACCCGCAAAATCGAACTCGCCGTAGTTACGGTCCCTCGTGACGCCGGGGATATCCTCGGTGATGGCCTTCCTGCGGCCGATGATGCGGTTGAAGAGGGTGGATTTCCCCACATTCGGCCTTCCCACGATGCTCACGATCGGTTTCATGTGGCTGCGCCCTCCCTGGGCGGATATTTGAACATCAGGCCGAGCGCCAGCCCGGCGACGGGCAGTATGCCGATCGATTTGAGGGCGATATCGACGCCCGCGTGGTCGGCGATCACTCCGAGGAGCGTCACGCCCACGCCACCGGCCCCGATCGCGAACCCCGTCATGAGACCGGAGGCCATACCCAGGTTTCTCGGAAGGAGCTTCTGGGCCATGACCACGGTGACGGAAAAGCTCGAAACGAGCACGGCCCCAAGCAGGAAAAACACGACGAAGAGCAGATCGCCCTTGACCAGGAAAATAAGGGGGAAGCCGAGGGCGGTCAGGACCATGCTCATCCGCAGCTCAAGCATGTGCCCCCACCTGTCGGCAACCGGCGCCCCCACGAGCGTGCCCAGGGCGCCCCCGACGAGGAACGTGCTTACCAGTTTTCCCGCATACACGGGATCGCCTTTGAGAAAACCGATAAAATAGAAGGGGATATATGCCACGAGCCCGAGCTGGATCCATGAGCGCATGACCACCACGCAGATGGTCATGGTGAGGGCGCTGTAGGCGCCCTTGGCCGCGGCACGCCCCGGTGCCCCACCGGTCCCCATGCCGGGCCCCGCCGCAGGGCGGGCCACGGCCTTTCTCAGAACGATAAGGGCCGCGGTGTACAAGACCGCGGGGATCGCGACGAAGGGCAATGATGCGAAGCCGAAGCGGGAGATGGTCCACAGGGCGAGCATCAGCCCCAGGGCGAAGCCGAGGTTGCCCCCCACCGAAAAGACCGACATGCCGGTGGCGGGCCGGTCACCCGTAAACGAGGCCGCCGTCTTGTATGCTTCGACGTGATATGACGCGATGCCGAGACCGCTGACGGCCACGAGGGCGAGGACAGGCAGATAGTGCGACGGCAGGGAGATCAGCGAGAAGCCCACACCCGCGGCCATTATGCCGAGGGGCAGCAAAAATGCCTGCTCCTTTTTATCCGAGAACAGCCCGAACAGGGGTTGGAGGACCGAAGAGGAGAGGTTGGCAACGACCAGGATAAGGCCCGTCATGGCATAGTCGAGGGCAAGATGTTCCTTGAGGAAGGGAAGTATCGCCGGCAGGGCCCCCTGGTAGACATCCACCGTCAGGTGGCCCAGCGAGAGAAAGAGCAGCACCTTCATGTTGAGGGGCTTCATCCTGCGAGGATCTGCCTGAGTTGCAGCAGCAGCTTGCATGTGGCTCCCCATATCCTTTCGCCTTCGTAGTAGATTACGGGAGCGGGCACGCTCTTGCCCTGGTGCTCCGCCGCTACAGTCCCGGGCTCATGATCCATCAGGTAGCGGAAAGGCAGGTAGATAAGGTGATGCACCTCATCGGGGTTGATCTTGAAGTCATAGGGGTAGGGTATGAGGCCCACGTAAGGGGTGATCACGAACCCGGTCAGGGTCTTCATATCGTCCAGGCGGCCGACGATCTGGATGTCGTCCGGCTTAAGGCCGATCTCCTCGCCGCATTCCCGTATCGCCGTCCGCACCGTCTCCCGATCGTCCTCCTCGTACATGCCCCCCGGAAACGAGATCTCTCCCTTGTGGTACGTTAAGGTGGTCGTTCTTTTCGTCAGGAGGATAAGGGTATCGTCGCCGTCGGGGGCAAGAGGTATGAGCACGGACGCCCTCGTCCCCGCTTCGGAATGCAGGGAAGAGGGGCTGTAGGCGGCCAATTTCTGCTTCAGTCGCGGAATCATTGCTTATTGTAACAGGTTGGGGCCGGGTAATCAACCGGGGGCCGCACGGCCGGCTGAAGTTCGCAAGGCCCTACCCTCCTCTTTAGCCGCACCTCCGCTCTTCCGTCGCTTCCGGGAGGCAGTCTTCACACACCCATCCTTCGGCAAGCTCCTCGGCGCCCGCTATCGGCCTGATCCGGAGGCAGCCGATGCACCTTATTTCCTTCACCCCGGCAGCCATGAGCTGCACTTTCCTCGGCAAAGGCTCTTTTCGCAGGACGAGGGTCCTGTCCTGAAGCTCCGGATCGGGCGGCTCCATTTCCCCGGATTCCCGCTCTTCGTCAAGACGCCTGGCCGCATGTTTTTCTCTTCCCATTATGTCACCTATCCTTATAGTAGTACCGCACGACGCCGCGAGCACGCCGGTGAGCGAAGAAAGCATACAAGATGAAGATTACAGGCAGATTAAGGGGAGATTAGAATCCTCTCATCTGTTTCACCCGTGTGCCTTCTTTTGCATATCGCCGATCCTCTTAACGTCGTCAGGAATTCCGAAAAGGTTACACAGAGAGGGCAGAAACCTGCGAGGGAAACGCTCTTCACGGCGCTTTCCCCCTCTTGTAACCTTTTCGGAATTCCTGACGACTTATGGTGTGGTAAGGATGAGTGGCGTGGAGGACTTGTACAGGCACCCACGCCGATCGGGTCTTTCGCTCACGAAAACGGTTTGGCATAAGGAGGATTTATGGGCACAAGTGACGGCGAGGGAAAGCAGGGCCGCCGACGCGCGGGAGCCGCATGCGACGGGGACGAGGGCCGCGACCACACCCCTTTCTTCGAGGTAAGCAAGATAGTGGAGTCACCGGACATGCTGAAGGGCTGGGTCGAATGGTTCAAGAAGCTCAACATCCCCTGCGCGGTGATGAAAACCGGTGGCGGGTACGTCCTCTTGCGGAAAGGCAAGGAGGTCGGGCGGACCAGGTCCAAGAATTCGTCCGGGCTGATAGCGCAGAATATAGTCTACTCCTTCGGGATATAGCCGCCCGAAGCGGTGAAGGGCCGTAAGGACAAAGAAAGAAGGGCCTGAAGGGTAAGTGAGCGGTACAAGGAGGAGATGAATGAAAAGCTTTATTGGAGGTCTGATAGTAGTGCTTTTGGTCGTCAGCGCGGCCTCTGCAGGCGTGTTCGGTCCGCCCGAGCCCTTGTCGGACCAGGGCAAGGCCTCGCTGGATATGGGGTATTGGCTCGACAGGACGCGGATGAAGCAGGATGGCGATCGCCTCGGCACCAGGTCGAACCAGTACTACATGCAGGGGAATTACACCTTCCTGAAAGACTGGGAGGTTTACGGCAGGGTCGGCGCGGCCGATATGACCGTCCACGACCGCGACACGCAGCAGCACTTCGGGGCCGGCCCGAGCGTCTTCGGGACGCTTGGCGTCAAGGGCGTGCTCTACCGCAACGGGAATTTCGCGTTCGGACCCTTTGTCGAGGGGAGCATGTATGGCGACCACGCGAATGTCGCGACCAGCCAGTGGGACACGAACGTCGGTCTCTCCGCCCAGTACAAGGTGCGGACCGTGACACTTTACGGCGGCCCCTTCGCGTACTGGCGCCAGGCGGACAGCCAGCTTGCCCTCAACCCGCAGGCGCCGGCGGATGACATGAGCAACAGGCACCACCTCGGCGGGTTCCTCGGCCTGAGGTTCCCCGTCGTACAGGAGAAAGTTTTCCTGACGGCCGAGGCCCAGATGAAGGACAGGCCAGGGGCCGGGGCGACGATAAGTTACAAGTTCTAGCACGAAAACCGCTCACTTACCCTTCAGGGCCTTTCATGAAAGGCCCTGAAGGCCGGTTGCGTGCGATGGGAAAGGGCCTGCCGGTAACCGCACGACGCATGCATGGATGCGGCTCCCCCCTGCTTAACCTTTGGATGCATTGAAAGTGCCCGCCATTTCTGCTAAATTATGGCGTGATCCATCTATTTCTTCCGGCCGGTTAAGGCGCCATGACCAATTTTTTCGACCTGACGTTGAAAGAGCTCGAGGGTCTCATCGAGAGCCTCGGGATCAAGCCTTACCGAGCCCGGCAGATCTTCAAATGGGTCTACCAGTCGGGTCTGGCCGATTTCAATCTGATGACCAACCTGCCGAAGGGCCTGCGGATAACCCTGAAAAACATGTTCCATTTCGGTCTTCCCGAGGTCCGGGAGACGCACCCTTCCGAGGACCGCTCCATCAAGTTCATGTTCGCCACATCCGACGACCGCCTCATCGAGAGCGTGTTCATGCCGGAGGACGACAGGTGCACGTTGTGCGTATCGACCCAGATAGGATGCAAGATGTCCTGCGCCTTCTGCGTGACGAGCAAGATCGGTTTTTTGAGGGACCTTACCGCGGGGGAGATCGTGGGCCAGGTAATCGCGGTGAAGAACCATACGGGCAGGAGCGGGATCACCAATATCGTGCTCATGGGCATGGGCGAGCCCCTCGACAACATCGAGAACGTGCTCACCGCAATCGAGATAATGGAAGAGCCCCTGGGCCTGAAGA
Source organism: Syntrophaceae bacterium (assembly GCA_003165115.1). GTDB lineage: Bacteria > Desulfobacterota > Syntrophorhabdia > Syntrophorhabdales > WCHB1-27 > BOG-1155. The sequence goes on from PLSJ01000275.1 coordinate 7,418, forward strand.
TCTCGCACAGGCGGCTGACGATTTCGACCGTGGGCCTGGTGGACCGCCTGCGTCTCGTAGACCCCCGCAAGGCACAGCTCGCCATCTCTCTCAACGCGTCGACGGACGCCGTCCGGACGAGGCTGATGCCCATCAACAGGGTCTATCCCCTGGTGGACCTGCTTGCCTACGTCAGGAGTCTCGGGGATATGGGAAGAATAAGGGTGACCTTTGAATACGTGATGCTGCAAGGGGTAAACGACTCACTCGAAGACGCGAAACGGCTTGCCGGACTTTTGACCGGGATCAAGTGCAAGATCAATCTCATACCCTACAACGCATCCCCCTACACGGAGTTCAAGACCCCGCACCCGGACGCGGTGAAGGAGTTTCAATCGTACCTCATCNNGGATGCGGCCAGCTCGGCATGAGGTATCTGGAGGAGGGACGCGCGTGAACGTGCTGCCGGTCTACAGGAAATCCTTTTTTACGAGTCGCGAGCGCACCGACGGCCTGGGGCTGGTCATGAGGTATGAAAGGGGCCTGGTCTACACGGACATGAACATCGGCGCCGCATTCGAGGGCTATGACGACCTGGTGCACGGCGGGATCCTCTTCGGCGTCCTCGATGCCCTCATGTGGTACGCAATCTTTCTGGAAACGAAGAAGATATGTATGACGAGAAAGACCGATATGGAGTTTCTGAGACCCGTCCAATGTGGCGTCACCTACCGTGCGCAGGGGAAGCTGGCATCCATCGAGGGCAGGGATGTGTGGGCGACCGCATGGATAGAGGATGAACAAAAAAAGCGGCACGCTCAGGCAAACGCCCTGTTCAGGGAGACGAAGCATCTCGATTATGGACGCTTCATCGGCAACTTTGACTTTACCGGCGTCTCTCCCGAGATCGAAAAGCTCATCAGGGAGCCGATTTCACCCGCCGGTCTCGCGGAATGAGGGCGTTGTTTTCTGCTCTCCCCGGATAGCCTCCACGGCCATCTCTATGGTCTGCACCAGCCTCTCGATGCCTTCCTCGGTGACGCAGGAGATGGATGTCGCCGAGTAGCGGTCTTCTATCACCCTGAGAAGTTTCCTGTCGACTCTGTCGATCTTGTTGAAGACGAGAAGCTTCGGTTTTTCCTGGAGTCCGAGTCTCTCGATCATGTTGTTGACGGTGTCGATCCGCTCCTCGAAGTCGGGGGAGCTGATGTCGACAAGATGGAGGAGGAGCGTTGCGTCCTGGAGCTCTTCGAGGGTCGCGACGAATGCCCGGAGAAGCACCTCGGGCAGGTCTTCGATGAAGCCCACCGTATCAGTCATGACGATCTGCTTTCGTGAGGGATATTTGATGAGCCGCGTGGTCGGACTCAGGGTGCTGAAGAAGCGTTCCTGGACCTCCACGCTGCTTTTCGTCAGCAGGTTGAGCAGGGTCGACTTGCCCGAGTTCGTGTACCCTATGACGGAGACGACGGGGATGCCCGTTCGCTTCCTCTTTTCTCTTTTTCTCTCCCTGGTCTTTGCCACTTCTTCGAGCTTCTTTTCGAGGAAGGCGATCTTCTCCTTGATTCTCCGCCTGTTCACCTCCAGCTTCGTCTCGCCGGGGCCCCTGCCTCCGATGCCTCCGGTGAGCCGGGACAGGGCGGCCTCTTTCTCCGCGAGGCGCGGCAGGATGTAACGGAGCTGCGCCAGCTCGACCTGGATCTTCGCCTCGTTCGTCTTCGCCCTCGCGGCGAAGATATCGAGGATCAATTGGTTGCGGTCGATCACCTTCAGGCCCGTAAGAGAGGAGATGCTGTTGAGCTGGCTGGGGGTCAGCTCCTCGTCGAAGACGAGCATGTCCGCGCCCAACTGGCGGCATCCCATGGCGACCTCCTCGATCTTTCCTTTTCCCACGAGGAATCTCGGGTGCAGCTCCTTCGGGCGCTGCACGACCACGTCGAGCACCGAAAGGCCCGCGGAATAGGAAAGGTCTTTCAGCTCGGCAATCCGTTCGTCGGTCTTCTTCGTCTTTCGCGGCAGCACCACGATGACGAGCACGCATTCTTCCTTCCCCCCCGCATAGGTAAGGTGGTGGGTCCCCCCCTCCTTGACGAATTCCGCCTCCAGGGCGGCGATAAATGCGGTGAAATCGAGGTCCAGCTCGTCGACGGGCACAGGCCCGATAAACGCCCAGGCTTGTCCTTTACGGTTTCCGGGCATGAGGTGGCCAATCTGGATCAGGTCGGAAGGCTCCCCCGGTTTTTGAAGGACGCAGGCGACCAGATCGAGCTGCAGCAGGACAAGGTCGGTCAAATCCTCCCTGGAGAGAAGCTCGCCGCTCAGGTGGGTGTGAATGAACCTGAGACCCCTGAAGCGCGTCCTGCCGGTCCTTTCGGAAGAGAGGCCGGGCAGGCGGATGCCTTCTTTCGTGCCGACGACCACATACTCCACGACGCCCCTTCGGTTGATGACGATGCCGACCTGTCGCGAAATCTCCCTGGAGATCTCGATGATGTTCCTGGACCTCTCGAAAGAGATGACCTTGTCCGTTTCCACCTTTTTTTGGTAGAGATTCATGAGCCTGCGTTTCTGCAGATGGTTGAGCCCTTCAATATTCCCGTATAATTCTATGGAACCCTCCCGAGGCCCGATCGCGGACGGCGGCGCTCTTCGAAAGGCCCGCCGGATCGGCCTGAATGTCTGATACTATTATACTACAGGGAAGAAAGAATCTCACCGGATCGGGGTCCCGGGTTTGCACCACTAGTTCCCGCTAACTTTTT
>PLSJ01000243.1:0-186 GCA_003165115.1 Syntrophaceae bacterium
CGTCCATGCCCACGCCCCTGCCCGAGACGTTGGTAACTATCTTCGCAGTCGAAAACCCCGGCGCGAAGACGAAGCCGAATATTTCCCGGTCGGAGGGCTCCGCGCCGGAGGGCGCAAGGCCGACCTCCACGGCCTTCGCCAGGATGGCGTCCCTGTCCAGGCCCTTTCCGTCGTCCTTTATCTGTA
>PLSJ01000243.1:199-13765 GCA_003165115.1 Syntrophaceae bacterium
CCCTCGGTGGTCATCTCTATCTCTTTCCCCAGCTCCTGCGAGAGGTCCCGGATCAGCCTCTTGAAGCGGCTGAAGGTGGTGGCGATAGGGAGCATGCGGATATTGAGGGTGTTGTCCCTCAGCTCCGCCGTCAGCCTTTCGACCTCCTCGGCTATCGAGGTGAGATCGTTGTCGGCCCGGACCGATGCGGTTTGCGTGAGCCGCGCCTGGGCCGTCACCAGTTCCCCTATCAGGTTTACGAGGATGTCGAGCTTTTCCGACGGGACCCGCACGCTCGATATGTTTTCTTCTTTCGTCTGCGCCTTCTCTTTTATCTTCCGGACATGCTGCTGCTCCACCAGCGCCGATTCTACCGCCACCGGCGTCACGACGCCCTTCTCGACCAGCGTCTCGCCGAGGTACTTCCTCTCCTCCAGGACCGACTGAAGGTCCTTATTCGTGATGTCGCCACGCTCGACGAGGATCTCTCCAAGCTTGTAATCCTTCTCCGCGAGCGTGTCGATCCGGAGGTCGCTTACGTCCTCCACGAAGATGAAGACATCCCTCACGGCATCGATTCCCCGGTCGGTGGTGAGGACGACGTCCCATCTGGTGTAGCACTGCTCAGGGTCGATATCCTCGAGAGAGGGTATGCCGTCCGTGTAGGCCGTGACGGTCGCCTCCCCCATGGCGGCCAGCTCGTCGAGGAGAAGGACCGGGTTCGTCCCGGCGGCGAAGATGCCGGGGTTGGGGGCGAACCGGATGCGATAGGTGACGGACTCTCCCGGCGCGGGCGAGGCCCCCGGGGAAGAGGAAGGGCGCACCGGGGGGCGGTCGGTCCCCTCCCCTTCCGCCGGGGTCAGGCGTTTAAAGGCGTCAACGATGTGTTCCATTGCCTGCCCCGGCACGTCAACACCTGCCGGTTCGTCGAGCATGCTCTTTATGATGTCCCTCGCCTCCAGGGTAAGGGAGATAAGGTCTTCGGATACGTGTATCTCTCCGCTTCTTACCCTGTCGTAGACGGTCTCTATCCCGTGGGTGAACGCGGCTATGTCGTAGAAGCCGAACATGGCGCCGGAGCCTTTGATCGTATGCATCACCCGGAACACCTTTCCGATCAGCTCGGTGTCGTCCGGCGCATCTTCCAGTTCCAGCAGCGCATCTTCGAGCGTGGAGAGCAGCTCGTATGCCTCTTCCCTGAATGCTTCCCTGTGTGTATCGATCATCCGAGCACCTTCTTCGTGACTGAAACGAGCTGCTCCGGCCTGAAGGGCTTGACGATCCATCCCGTCGCCCCCGCCTGCCTGCCTTCGACCTTCTTCGATTCCTGCGATTCGGTCGTGAGCATGATAACCGGGATAAACTTGTAGGCGGCGTGGCTTCTCACACCCTTTATCAGACCTATGCCGTCGAGGTTCGGCATATTCAGGTCGGTGATGACCATATGGACCGGGCTGCCGTCGAGCTTACGGAGGGCGTCTTTCCCGTCGACCGCTTCCACGACTTCATAACCCGCCTGTCTCAGGGTGAAACTGACCATCTGCCGCACGCTCGCCGAATCGTCGACCGTCATGATGCGCTTACTCATGGCATACCCCCTCTGCCCAGAGGCACCCCGCGCCCTTGCCGGGCGTGCAGCCGGCCGGGCGAAGCCAACCCGCGTGCCGCGCCGTCTGCCTGAAGACGGCAGACCGGTCGTCGAGGATACGCAGGGGCCTGTTCATGCGCACCGATGTCCTATGGGCGGCGCAAAAGAGCTGCAAACAGGAAACATCGATACCGGTAACCGACGAGACCTCGATCTCGATGCGGTCCGCGCTCTTGAGAGAGTCGCTGAGTATGGACCTTAACCTGGTCGCATAATCGATCATCAGCGCACCGGACAGATGGAGAATCGTGGCATTGCCATTCGCCTCTACTCGACAATCACTCATGGGTCTACCTCCGTATCGCCTTTTCAGAATAGTTCGACATTACCCGCAAACCCCTTCTCTTCGACCATGGACCTGGTCCCGTTGATCCTGTCCATGTGGGCCTGGTGCAGCGAGCGTTCCTGGTTCATGGTATACCGCGCGGCCAGTTTGCCGAGAGGGTCGGCGCCACTGCCGGGTCGTGCGCCCGTAGCCGGTTTCCGCAGGGCCGTCACCTGCCGCAGTCCTGCGATGACGCCGTTCACGACCTCGTTTGTCCTTTCGTGGGCGGTGATACCTTCCACCACTCTCTCTATGCCGGACGTAAGCTCTCTCGATTCTTTCTCCAGCCCGTCGAGAAGCGTAAGGAGTCTTTCCTGCGATCGGGCAAGAGATTCGAGCAAAGGAGCCATCCCTGCCGTTATCGCGCCGATCTCGCTTTTCCGCCCGCGGGCGTCGCCCGTGGTCCGCAGTTGCAGCGCCGTGTCGCTTACCTGCGTGAGCGTACCCGTCATCTCCACCGTCTGGCCGCGGGTAGTATCCGAAAGCGCCCTGATGGCTTCGGCGAGGACGCCGAGGGCGCCGCCGTTGTCCTCCGTCCGTGCCGCCCTTATCTGGGCGTTGATGGCGATCAGCTCTATTTCCGAGGCGATCTCTTCGATGTCGTTGACAAAGGCGGAGAGGTTTTCGATGAGGCCGGAGACGTAGTCCACGGCCCCGCCCAATTCCTTGTCGGTGTCGCCGTTCCGGTCCAGCGAGCCGATCACGAACGACACGGAACGGCCCAAATCGGAGAGAAAAGAAGAATGCTCCCTGCCGGAGGCACCGGTCAGGGTCTCCGTCTCTTTCACCATCCCCGACAGCCTGGCCGCTATCCCGTGAAGTCCGTCCATCATCCTTCCCACGGCGGACGATATCTCTCCTCTTGCATGATCGAGCTGATCGATCTGGAGACCGCCTATCTCGAAGATGACCTCGACGATGGCGTCCTCGCCGGCCAGCTCGTCGAACGCATCGATCACGTGCTCGATCTGCTGCCTCGTGATATCGTGGAATTGCAGAGAGGAGATCACCTCCGACATGTCGGCCGATACCTCTTCCGATCCCGAAGCCAAACGGATGGCGGTCTGCGACGATGACCCGCGCTTCTCCGACAGCGTCGAGAGGCTCGAAGCGAGCCCGTCGAGTATCTCCAGCGTCCGGTCGTGGGTCGCGTCCCTGGCGGCGAAGATCATGGAAAGGGTTTGTTTCACGGCTTTATGCAGCGCGATAAGGCCCTTGAGAATACCGTCCGATTTTGACGCTATGACGACGGACAGCTTTTCCACGTGCTCCGCCAGCGTGTCGAAACCGCCGTCTTCGTTGAGCCGCGCGTTTTCTATCCTTGTCGAGACGCCGAGCATATGGAGGTGTTTGACGATGGTCTTGAAAACGGACAGGGGCCTGTAGGCGGTCTCGACCACGTGCAGCATGCGCAGCAAAGACCCGGAGTCGCGTTCAAATTTCACCTGCGATTCCCGGAAGTATTCATCTACGGAACGGACCGCGTCACCGAGTCTTTCCGTATCTTTCCCGACTTCCTCACCGGTGACCAGCCCCACGACCGACTCCGCCGCCTTCGCTATTGAGGCCGCCCTGCGGGAGAGGTCCTGCAGATACGCCCCTATGGAGAGAAAATCTTCCTCGGTGGACGCATTCAGGGCCTTAAGCTGCTTTGCGCCCGACCGGATGATCTCCCCGGCGGTCTTCTCCCCGGCATACCGGCCCGCGTGCTCGTTTATGGGTGGAACATCGTACATGAACGAGTCATCGGCTTTTTTTGACGGTTAGTTAAGGGCGCATGCCGTTGAGTTTTAGTGGAGGGACCATGTATGACTTCTACATGGCTATGTAAGTGAAAGGAGATAGCTTCGGAGATTACTGACGTTTTTGTTGTTTCTCAGACCGAGCTTGTTCCTGATATTGTTCCTGTGGGTCTCGATGGTCGCCCTGGACACATTGAACAATTGCGCTATCTCCTTGCTTGTCTTGCCGTTCCTGATCAGATTGGCGATCTGGATTTCGCTTGGCGTAAAGCGGGCATATATCGCAGCCATCCTCTGCGCAAAGGGTGAGATGAATTCATTCAGGCCCGACTCGATCACCTCCAGATGCATTCTCTGGGTGTCGGCCAACTGTGTCTGCCTCAACTTTTCGATACTCGGAAAAATGAGCGCTTTCACGTTCGTGAGGATAGCATTCTCCAGCGTTGTCCTGTCTTCTTCCCTGTGCTTCAACAGCACCTTCAGGGCGGCATTCGCCTCCCCGAGGTCGAGGGCGTTCTTCTCCAGCTCTTTTTCCCTTGCCTTCAGCTCTTCCTCGGCCCTCCTGCGCTGCGTGACGTCCTGGAGCATGGCCAGAAAGTAATCGATGGAACCGTCCGGCCTGCGCACGCATTTCACGGAAATCGTCGTCTCCACGACCCGGCCGTTCTTGCCGATAAACCTTTTGTCCATCGAGTATCCGTCGATCTCGCCGGCCAGGACCCGGCTGAACGAGGCAATATCCGCGTCCACGTCGTCGGGATGGGTCAGCTCCGTCCATGTCATGCGCAGCAGCTCGCTCCGTTCGTACCCCAGGATGCGACAAATCTCGTCGTTAACCTCGAGGATTTGTTTGCTCGGCAGCGTGGTCGCCATGCCGATCAGCCCGAGATCGAAGTAGCGCCTGAACTTTTCCTCGCTCTCGCGCAGCTTCTCCTCCGCGTCTTTGCGTTCGGTGATATCGACGGCGGTCCCCTCGTAATGCAGGATCGTCCCCTTCGGGCCCCTGACCGTCCGGGCGTTGAGCGAGATCCAACGCTTCCGGCCGTCCTTCCGGTAGACCTCGCACTCGAAATTCTTCACCGCGCTCCTTTCGTCAAGAAGCTTCTTGAGACGTGGGTACGCGGCCGGGTCGACATGGACCCCGGCAAGGTCCCCGACGTCCCGTAAAAGCTCTTCCGGTGTGTCGTATCCGTGAATCCGGGCCAGGGCGGGGTTCGCGGAAAGGTACCGGCCGGCCGGGCTCGTCTGGTATACCCCTTCGATCGCGTTTTCGACGATCGTGCGGTACTTCGATTCACTCGCCCGAAGCGCGTCCTCCATCAGCTTGCGCTCCGTGAGGTCCGTCAGCGACCCCAGTATGCCGGGCTTCCTCCCGAACTCGACAAAGGTGGTGTCGACGCGCGCGAATTTTTCCTCTCCCGATTTGGTGATGACCGTCGCTTCGTATGTCGTGGGAGCGGTATTGCCCGTTTGCTGACGGGCCGCCGCGATTGACTTCACCAATTCCCGCATCCCCGGTGAAACGATGTCCCAGAACTTCATCGACGACAGGTCTTCCAGGGTGTATCCGGTGCTCGCGGTAAAAGCGGGGTTTATATACACGAACCGCTCCCCCTGGACGACGAAGATGCCCGTGGCGGAGTTCCTCGTGAGGGCGGCGAAGTTTGCATCCTTTTCACCCGGGTCCGTGTGCGCCCGTGTGCCCCGGGTACGCTCTTCGCTGCTCATCACCGGGCCTCTGGCGGCGGAACCTCGCTGCCCGCTGTTCTTAACGACCTGACGAACCGGTCGAAGATGATATGCGACAGTCTCTCGGGGCCCATGCTCCCCTTCGGGTTGTACCAGGCGAAAATCCAATTGACCATGCCCAGGAGACAGAATGTGAGGACCGTCAGGGTTTCCTTGTCGACCGTCGGGCCCAGGTAGGAGGAGAGGGTTTCGGTAATGGTGGCGTAGTATTTCTTTTCCTTGGCCTTGATCTCCCTGAGTCTGGACGACAGCAGGTTATGGGCCTCGTTGAGCAACGTTTTTGCCATGTACATATGTTCGCTGTAGGTTTTTACGTGGGTGAAGATAATAAGCCGGATCCTCTCTTCGGGGTCGTCCGCCTTTTCCAGGTCCCGCCGCATGTTGTGCAGGACCAGGTCCATAAAAGTGGACGAAATAAAGTAGAGGATGTCTCCCTTGCTTCCGAAATAGTGGTACATTCCGCCTTTACTGATCTTCGCCGCCGCCGAGATATCGTCCATGCTTGTCTCGACATAGCCCCTCGCGCTGAACAATTTGGCGGCGGCCGCGGCAATCGCCATTACCTTCTTGTCCGACCTGGGCGGCTCTTTGAGCGCTCCTTTTTTTGTCCCTTTTATCATTTCCGAAAACCCAACAGGCCCGATCAATCTAACCGCCGCCCCTTTCGATGTCAAGAAAAAACCTTGGTTGGCCCTAGGCGTGCGCAAAAGTGCCCGCCGCCTACTTTTCTCCGGCGGCATTGATGCCCGCGATCCGGCCGAAGACGATGCAATTCGGGATGGCGTTTCCACCAAGCCGGTTGGTCCCCTGCACGCCGCCGCAGACTTCACCGGCCGCGAACATGCGGGGAATGGGATTACCCCAGATGTCGATCACTTGTGCCCTCGCGTCGATCCTGATGCCGCCCATGCAGTGGTGGATGGCGGGCCACTGAGCGATGGCGTAGAACGGTCCCTCCAGCAGGGGCGTCATGTTTTTTGTCATCGGTTTGTTGAATTCGGGGTCTTTTCCCTCTTTGACGTACGAGTTATGCAGGGCTACCGTCTCCTCAAGGCCGGCTTCGGGTATGCCCAGCTTTTGGGCCAGCTCGCCGATTGTATCCGCCTTGACGAACCTTCCCCGTGCAATGCCTTTTTCGATCTCTTCCTTGCCGACCGCCAGCTTGTCGAACACCTTCCCGTTCAGGATCGCATACGTCGGCTTCTGGCCCGACGCTATCTGGGTATTGGAGACCACGTCGCGCCGCTCCAGCTCGTTCACGAACCTCTTGCCCTGCTTATTGACGTAAAATAAGCCGAAGCCGGTCCCGGAATAAGGGTGGATGGCAAAAGAGTCTATGATGCCCTTCTCGGGCTCGGCGCACGGATAAAGCTGAATGAATTCAAGATGGAGGGCGTCGGCGCCGACGGACTGCGCGTACCGGATCATCTCACCGGTCGCTCCCGGCTGGTTCGTGCAATTGTACTCGGGGACAAGGGTGGGGTTAAAGCTCATGCGCATCTTCACGTCCCTGCTGAACCCTCCAGCCGCTATGATGAGTCCGCGGTTGATCCTGATATTGCTCTTCTTCTTTCCCGCCGTTACTTCGACGCCCAGGACCGGGCCTTCCGCATCCTTCCGCCAGATCCACGTCACCCGTGTATTCAGCCTGATTTTTGCGCCCCGCTTCTCGGCAAGCTTTCTCAGGGGCTCCGTAAACCCGCGGCCGACACCCTCGTCCGCCTGATAGCTTCGATACGCCGAGTGGCCCCCGATGCGGGGCAGCGTCTCCCTGATCGCGGCCCCGTTGTCGATAAGCAGGTTGAGGCCGTCGGGGGCGCCTTTTACCATGACCTCGACCAGCTCCGGCATGTTGAAATAGTCCCCGCCCTTGAGCGTGTCCGCTTTGTGGCGTTCCCAACTGTCTTCGCCGAGGTTAAGCTTCTGCCTGAGGTGGAGCTTGCTGTCCCAGGAGCAATAACCGCCCCCTGAGATGATGGAATTTCCCCCGTATACGGGCATTTTCTCCAGGATGACCACGTTGGCTCCCGCCCCGGCGGCCTCCGCCGCGGCTGCCAGGCCGGCAAAGCCGGAACCCACGATCACCACGTCGACCCGCTCGTCCCACCTGGCCGGCAGTTTTCGCGTCCCGGCCTCCGCCGGCGCGGGATTGAGGTTGAGGGCCAGGCCCGTTGCGGCCAGGGCGCCTACGCCGATCCCCGACTTCAGGAACCCCCGGCGATTGACGTTCGATGCGCCGGGACCTTTAATCTCCTCGGGTGAACCATTGCATTTCTTCACAAGACACCTCCTTAGGATTTGGCAACACGATATGTTTCATCCCAAAAGGAGCAGAGGGACCAGGCCACGCACGTCGTCCATCGCATCGAGTCCGTCCACGGCCCGGATGATGGCGTCTGCCTGTTTTTCGGGAACGGGTTTCGCCGCGAACCCCAGGCAATCCCTGAAGCGCTGCATGTGCTCCTCCCCGGACAGGGGCTTTTCCGGGAAACCCGGAACGAAATCTATGCTTTTCAGGTGCTCTTTTCCGCTTTTCATCAGGACCCGCATGTCCAGGGGCGTATGTCCCCGCTTTTCCATGTCGGCCTCCGAGATCACCTCGACCTTTTCCGCAAGCCTCAGGACCTCCGGGTCCCTGATCATTGCTTCCTCGAAATAGGCCAGCTTCGAGCCTTTGCGTAACAGAGCGGACGCCACGCAGTAGCGGATGCTGAACTGTGCGTTGACCTTGGGATTGCTGCCGACCTGAAAAGGATGGCCCACCAGTTTATACGTGTAAGGCGGGACGGTGATCTCCACACGTTCGACGTCACCGGATTCGATGCCTTCATCCGCCATCAGCCCCAGTATCACGTCCGTGCTCCCCTGGGTAAGGCCGCAGCTCGGGTATTTCTTGAACACCAGCTTCCGCACCTCATAGGTCGCGCCGAGACCCGAAAGCACCTTTTCCGGCGACACGCGGTCCCTGCCGAAAAGGTGGAAGTAGCCGTACACCCCGTCGAGGAAGTTTACCGGTCCCGTGATGCCGCGCCCCGCGAGCCTGGCGCAGGTCACGCCGCTTTCCGCGACCCACCCTTCGATCACCCTCACCGCGAGGGAGCCGTCCACGTTGGCCTGAAAGCTCGCCCCGCACTTGTTGAAGGCAAGGGCCAGGGCGTTCCAGGTCTCCTTTTCGGAAAGACGGAGTATCTTCGCGGCCGCCGCCGTCGAGGCGAAGGGCACGGCCACGCCCGTCGGGTCGAAGCCGTCGTATTCCGGCTCGCCCAGGTTCAACCTCACCGCCAGCTCGCATCCAACCGCGACGGCCGTCAGGAAGTCCTTCCCGCTGCACCCGCCGGCCAGCTCGGACGCGGCCAGCGCGGCCGGTATCGCGGCCGAGCCTATGTGGGCGCCGGGCGCGAGGGCGTCGCAAAAGTCGAGGGCCCGGGCCATTACGCCATTCACAAAGGCCGCCTGCTGGGCAGGGACCTTGCCGCCGTGGACGAGGATGGACGCCTCCGGTGCGCCTCCGATCTCTTTCGCCATATTCACGACCGCCTCGCAGCCGTCCGCGGAAGCGCCCGCGACCGTCGTGCCGAGGACGGCAAGCACCTGCTTCTTTATCAGCTCCACGGCCGAAGGCGGCACGTCGCCGAAGGCGGTGCCGCGGACAAAATCAACGACTCTCCGTTCGGTCTCCATCATTCACCTTCCTTTCATCTTTCACCGGGCTTATCCGTCACCGGTGCTATTTTCCGGTGTTCTTCAGGAAATCCCGTGCGAACCTGAGCACCTGGTCACCCGGCAGGCCCCTGGCTTTCATGTTCTTCACGTACTCGTCGAAGAGGGGCTCGACCTTCTGTGCCCACCTGGCGTTCTCTTCTGCGGAAAGGGTGATGACCTTATTGCCCCTCTTGGCGGAGAACTTCCGCCCCCCGTCGTCGATCCCCGCCCAGACCTGAGCCTGTTTTTCTATCCACTCCTGGTTTATCTGCTCGATTGCCTTCTGGTCCTGGGGGGAGATGGCGTTCCACTTGGCCTTGTTCATCACGACGACGAAGGTCGCCGAGGAGGCGATGCCATAGTCCTCGGTCGTATATTTGATCACCTCGCCCAGTTTCCAGCCGTCCAGTATCTCATAAGCCCCGGCGATACCGTCGCACACGCCCTTCGAGATGGCGTCATAGGAGTCTCCCATGGGCATCGCGACAGGCGTACCGCCGAGGAGCGCTATCATTCTGGCGGTGCTCCCGTAGGTCCTTATCTTCATGCCTTTCAGGTCTTCGAGTTTGGCTACGGGCTTCTTGGTGTGGAGGATGCCGGGGGTTTGGCCGTGGAAGTACATCACCTTCACTTCGTCCAGCTCCTTCGGCTTGAACTTCGCGTAGTAGGCGTTCATGAGGTGCGTCGCCGCCGTCCCGTTCGGATACCCGAGGGGGTAGTCCAGCACCTCGGACAGGGGAAATTTCCCCATCGTATAGCCGAGGACGCAGTTTCCCGCATCGACCACGCCCTGGACGATGCTGTCGTAGGTCTGGGCAGGCGCGGTCAGCGTCCCGCCCGGATAATGGCGGATCCTGACCCTGCCCGCTGTCCGTTTCTCCACTTCCTTGCACCATTCCGCGGTAACCTTCCATAGCTCGTGGCTCGGTGGAAAAAACGTCGAGAACCTGAGCTGGACGCTCTTTTCCTGGGCACACACAAGCGACCCGGCGAACAGGCTCATCAAGAAGACACATGCCACCACACGCGCGACGTTCCTTTTCATTCGATCCTCCCTTCTCGTCCTTTGTACTCGTATGCAGACATACTCATCGTTCCCACCCATGCCTCTCGTCGGGGTTGCCCGATTTACAGCGAGGCCGCCTTCAAATACTTCCTGGCAATTCTCAGGGCCGCGGCCGGAAACGCCTCGGCCAGCAACCCTATGCCGTACAGCATGTAATCCCGGTCTATGTACGCCTTCGGGGCTTGGGGCTTCAGGCTCCAGGGAGTTTCCGGGTTGAAGAGCGCGGACCGCAGGATCCTTTCCGGCTGCAGGCCGTACCTGAATATGCCGCCGGTCCCTATCATGTTTTCCACCGAAAGCAGGTTCTTCCCGTGCTGGACCATTATCTCGCCGACCACGGAAAATTCCTGCCGCAGGGTCCCTGCATGACGCCGGACGGCCGTCGAGACAGCGGCCTCGGCGAGCACTATATCGACATTGAGCCCGACGTCCGTCGAAGGCACGTGCCCCACGTTGCGGGACAGGTAGTCGATATGCCGCCGGGCGTCACATTCCCGCCCGTCCGCTTCGGGCACGATTGCCCTCAGCCTCGACAGGAACGCGTCGGGGCCGATAAGGTCGTAAATCGTCGGGGCGTTGTACCTGATCCCCAGGTCGCCTTCCACCGTCCTTTTTATCCGCAATTCGGGCAGGCCCCTGACGACCGTCTGGGGTGTCGCGGGAGAGGAGTCGGCGACGGAATGGATGTTCGTCGTGGCCCCGCCGACCTCGACGATGACGAGGCTGCCTATGCCCGGGTCGTCCCCGGCGCCGTTGGCGAGCAATGCCGCCGCCTGCAGCGTCGCCTTCGGCGTCGGCACGATCGGCGAGCCGATGAACGCGGCCGCCTTGTCCAGGCCTTTCGCCTTGGTGATGTGGGCGATGAAAATATCGCGGATGAGGGCCTGAGCCGGTTCCACCTCTACCGTCTCCAGGTTCGGCAGCACGTTTTTTGTCGTGTAAACCTGCTTGCCCCCCTGCTCCAGGGTCTCCCTGACCCTGCCCGTGGTCACGCGGTTGCCCGCGACCAGTATGGGACAGCGGATGTTTGATGCGGCAAGCATGCCCGCGTTGTGGATAATGACTTTCTTGTCGCCCCCGTCCGTCCCGCCGCACAGGAGGACGATGTCGCACGCCGCCGATTCTATCTCGCGGACTATCTCTTCGTCGATCTCGAAGCCGTAAGCGCAGACGACTTTCGCGCCCGCGCCCAGACACGCCCTGCGCGCCGCCTCTAAGGTCAGCTCGGGGACGAGCCCTATGGCCGCCATCTTCAAGCCGCCGGCGGCGCTGCTGCTCGCGTATTTGCCATCCACCTTCTCCGGGTCCACCCCGCTTGACGCGGCCAGGTCGGTGAGGGCGTCGTTCAGTCCGATAGTGATGTCCGTACCGACCGTCGTGGGCGTCTGGGCCCTCCCCAGGATTATTTCTTTTTCGAGGTCCACCGCCGTCACTTTCGTATAGGTGCTTCCGAAATCCACCAGCAAGTAGGTGCTCATCGTTTCTTCCTTTCGGCCCCGGAACCTTTAGTCGATGCCAAGATCAGCTTTCAGGGCCTGCACCGCTTCATCTGCCGTGCACGTATTCGGGAATGCGCGGTTGAAGCCCATTGCCGTGAAGCGCCGCTCCACTTCGGGCCAGTTCTTTTCAAGCTCCAGCGGCGCCGCGACGGTGCCGCCCACATAGAGGATGATGTCCTTAATGCCCGCCTCGATGCATTTGTCCCTCAGCCCCTCGCAGTCGAGTAAGCCCATTCCGAACATCGACGACACGAGGATGGCGTCGGCGTCAATCTCGATGGCGGCGTTGATGAATTCCTGCTGGGGAACGACGGCGCCAAGAAAAGCGACGGTGAACCCGGCGTCCTTGAACGCCTTCTGAAGCACCCATGCGCCGATCATGTGGCAGTCGGACCCGATCGTGCCGATGACGATACTCTTGTTTACCTCTCTCTTTTCCACTTTATCTCCTCCTCCGGTCGGCCACGTGCGGTACCCCTATTTCTTCTTCAACGTGGATGCGAATTGCAGGTCCCGGACCACCATGTCGAAGCTCGCTTTCCGGCCTTCCTTCCTCTCCCTCTCCGCCAGTTTTTCCCTGTGGTATTCCTTCACTTCCGGAGGCAACGGGACGTTCCCCGTCTCGAAATACCTGACCGCGTTTTCGGCGTCGCGCATCACCATGACGTTCCCTTTATTGTGCTTCCAGGGGGTGAGCATCGTGTCTATCCATCCCGCCTCGACCCCTTTGCACATGCCAACGGCCATATCGCCGTCGCCGGCCTCAAGGCATTTCTCCATTATCGCCCTTACTTCCATCTCGATCATCAGCTCTTCAAGCTTCAGCTTCTCGCTCTCGGCGATCTTCTGGGTCCCCATCAGGGTGAGCAGATGCCTCGCGATCCTGACGGACATGGCCATGCCTTCCTTCGTGGGGGTCGCGAATGCCTCGTCCTGGCATTTCAGGATGACGCCGGTGATGCCGCCCATGATGGCGATCACGGCGTTCCACGCGATCATCGCGTTCGCTTCTTCCGCCCGCGCGGGCCAGGCGCCCAGGAACGGGAAAGCCCCCGTGAAGAAGCCGATGTCGTGATAGCCGAAGCGCTCGCAATACTCGTGACAGAGCTTTTCGGTCACCCTGATCATCGCGATGTCCTGGATCATGTTCATGTTGAGCCCGTGTTCGAGGAACTGGTATTTCACCCCCTGCTCGGCGGCCAGCAGGGATTCGGAGACGCAGACGAACGACCGGTACCCGGCGCTGTCATATCCGGTGAGGTTACACGGGTTGTGGGGGCATTCCGGCACGCCGTTTTCCGTGTAAATCGCCGCCAGCCTGGCCTCGTACTGGTTTATCCTGATCTCGTCCTCCAGAGGGATGTCCTTGCAATGGGCTATCACTTCCTGGAGGGACCGCGTATTGCACGCGTTCCAGCCCGCGGCCAGCGCGATTTCCGAGGCCAGCCGCCCGTCCTCGTCGGTAGAGTTGAGGGTGAGGGGCACGCGGCTCGCCTTCTTTATCCGCCTCGCCTCCTCCACTCCGAAATTGACGATGGGCCAGCCGTTCAGCATGGACATGCCTTCGGCCCGGCTTCTCTTGATCCCGTCGGCGGCACTCTTGTAATCGTTTTTCCGCGTATAGGAATCGGAGTAGATGTTCCAGATGGCGTTCGGCGCAAGGTCCGATTCCTCTTCCACGTAACGGAGGCCCTCGACGACGTATTCGGTGAGGGCCCGTCCGAATTGCGGAAAGAGCACATGCGTCCCGTTCTCTTTCGCCTCCTTGAGCTTGAGGGCATGGTTCTTGCCCTGGGACAACTCCCTGGCCGCGGCGATACACTCGTCCAGGTCCGCAACCTCTTTCCCCGTTTCCC
>PLSJ01000284.1 GCA_003165115.1 Syntrophaceae bacterium
ACCGTGCACTTTCGTAAACCCCTTTTGCGGAAAGCCGGCGCGCACGCGTGTCCTTTTGTTCAGCGAGTTCTGTCGACAGACTCGACAATTTTGTCCACCTATTCTTGACAGCCCTTCCCTGATCCAGTAACAACGGGCCTGTGAAGGAAGAGACCCCTGGCACGACAGTTGCTATAAAGGCCGCAGTATCCTATCAAGAAGGAGGAATTCGCATGAAGAGAGGGTTGGTCGCTTTGGCCGCGCTGCTTCTGGTAGCCGTATCAACCGTTGCGTTCGCCCCGCCCGCGGAGGCGTATTGGGGGCATCACCACCATCATCACCACCACCACGTCCACCACCATCATCATCACCATCGTTAACGGGTTCGATATTCGCGGACACGGTCAGTCGCAGGCAGTACACTCCAAAGAAAAGCCTCCCGCTCCCTTTCAAAGGGAGCGGGAGGCTAAGGAAACAAGAGCAGTTGTTTTCGCTACTTTTGGTTCGTCTTCAGGTAGTCGAGACAGAACTTGAGGGCTTCGTCGCCCGGCAGCCCCTTCGCCTTGACGCCTTTTACGTACTCATCGATCACGGGCCTTACCGCGGCGACCCAGCGCGCTTCCTCTTCCTTCGACAGGGCTATGACCTTGTTGCCCCTCTTCTTTGTGAACTCCAGGCCCGACTTATCGATCTCGTCCCATACCTTGCCCTGTTTTTCGATCCATTCATGGCTGACCTGGTCCATCACGGTCTGGACGTCGGGCGGCAGGGAGTTCCATTTACGCTTGTTCATGATGACAAACATGCCGGCGGTATACGCCGCGCCATAGTCTTCGGTGCTCGACGCGACGACCTCTCCCCACTTGAAGCCTTCGAGGGCCTCGAAAGGCGCCATGGCGCCGTCCGCCACGCCGGTCCTCAGGGCATCATAGGTTTCGGGCATCGTCATGCCGACAGGCGACGCGCCAAGGGCCGCGGCTATAGGGACAACCGTTCCCTGTGCCCTTATCTTCATGCCCTTCAGGTCTTCCAGCTTGTAGACCGGTTTCTTCGTGTGGACGATGCCGGGCCCGTGGGCGTGGAGGAAGAGTACCTTTACCTCGTCCAGCTCCTTCGGCTTGAACTTGCTGTAGTACGCGTTGATCAGCCCGGTCGCCTGGGTGCCGCTCCTGTAGCCCAGCGGAAGGTCGACCATGGCCATGATGGGGAACTTGCCCCTGGTGTAGCCCAGCACGCTCTCCCCGATGTCGGCGATGCCTTTGACGACGTTATCGTAGGTCTGCGCGGCGGGCGTGAGCGTGCCGCCGGCAAAATAGGTGATCTTCACCTTGCCGTTCGTCCGCTTCTCCACCTCTTTGCACCATGCTTCCGCGAGGACGCTGTTCTTGTGCGGCGCCGGGAAGAAGTTCGAGAAATTGAGCTGAACTACCTTCTGCGCCGAGGAGACGGCCGGGAACACGAGAAGACCGATGAATGTCACGAAAACCAACAGACCGAAGTTCCTCAGAGTCTGCCTTTGCATGTTACTCCCCCCTTTTTTTGTATTTGTGGAGCAAATGAAGATTTGCCCGCTTGATTTTCACCTGCCGCCGCCCCTACTTGACGACCATGGGCATCAGCCAACCCGGAAGCCAGGTAGCAAGCCCGGGAAAAATGAAGAGAAGGGCCGCCGCAACGACCAGGCTGATGAGGAACGGATAGACGCCCGCATAGATCACGCTGAACGGCACCTTCGTGATCTGCTTGACCACAAAAACGTTGATCGCGACAGGAGGGATCACCACCCCGACCATGACGGTCACACCGATCATGATGCCGAACCAGAGAGGGTTATAACCGAGCTTGTCGATGGCGGGGTAGAAGATCGGCGTCGCCAGTATCATGAAGGCCAGATCATCGATGAAAGAGCCGCCGATAAGGTAGATGAAGGTGATAAAGATCATGATGATCCACGGGGCCATATGAAGACCGGTGATCCAGGTCGCGGTGATCATCGGTATCTTCGTCACCGCGATAAAATGGCCGAGCACCGTGGAGCCGGCAATGAGCATGAGGACCATGCACGCGGTAGTGAGCGACTCCGCCACCGCCTTGAAAAACTTGCTGAGATCCAGGTCCCGTCTCGTGACGGTGAGGACCAGCACGAGGAACGTCCCCACGCTCCCTGCCTCGGTCGGGGTAAAGAAGCCCTTGAGAATGCCGCCTATGATCATGGCAAAGATGAAGACTACCCAGACGATCTCCGGCAGGGCCTTCCACCTCTCGGACCAGGGGAACTTCTTGCTCCGTGGCGCAATCTCGGGATTTATGGTGGCCCATGCATAAATAATGACGATAAAGAAAAAGGCGACGATAAGGCCGGGGATGATCCCCGCGAGGAAGAGCCGGCCTATGGACTGGTCGGTGATGATGCCGAACACGATAAGGGTCACGCTCGGGGGAAGGAGGATCCCGAGGGTGCCGACCGAGGCCACGATCCCGGTCGATAGCTTCTTTGCGTAGCCGTAGCGGTCCATCTCGGGCACGGCGACGCTCGCGAACGTTGCGGCCGTTGCGGGGGACGAGCCGCATATCGACTTGAACGCGGTTGCGCCCGCCACGGTGGCCATGGCCATCCCGCCGGGCACGTGGCCCATAAATCTGTTGGTCGCGTCGAAAAGCCTCTTCGCGATCCCCGAGTTGAAGGCGACCTGCCCCATGAACACGAAGAGCGGGATGACCGTAAACCCATACGTGTCGAGGACATCGAAAAAGTCTTTCGCAAGCAGGTTCAGTGCGGCCTGCCAGGAAATGAGATAGCCAAAGCCGAGGAAGCCGATGAGGATCATGGCAAAAGCAAGCTCGATGCCGGTGAGAAAAAGGACCAGGACGATCAGGAGAGCTATGATGCCTACCGTAACCTCATTCATAACGACCCCCCGCTATTTTCATGACATCGGCGATAAGCACGAGGCATTGGATAAAACAGCAGAACCCGATGCCGAACGCCACCGGATAAAACGGGAGCTGACGGGTAGCCGTGACCTCACCCGACCTGTAGAGTTCCCCGGCATACAGCAAAAGGTTATAGCCGATAAGCACGAAAAGGCCGAAACAGACCGTCCTCGTGCCGACGTCGAAGACCCCCTTCCAAAAGGTGGAAAAATTCTGGATAAAGAAATCGACGAAGATATGGCATCTGAGCAGGGAGGTGATGGGAAGCGCAAAACCTATCACCACGGCCCCGCCGAGCCCCACCATCTCATAGGTGCCCACTATCGGGCGGCCGCAAAGCCTCAGGGCGACATCGGCAACGGTGAGGAGCATGATGAATATCAGCGCGCCCCCCGCTATCCATTGCATATACCTGCTCAGTCTTTGCACGATCGAAAGAAAGACTTCCATAATGTTTCCCCCCTCCCCAAACCGGTAATGGTGTGTGCGGCACGTCTTCGCCCCGGTCATCGACGAATCGCGCGTTCATGTGGCCCTTCCGCAAGAGAAAAGCCCATATTTTCACAAATGTTTTTTCATGTCATGCAAAGGGTCGGATTTCCTCAGAATAGTCGAATCGTAGATCACATAACCGCGCCTTGTCAAGAAATATTTGTTATGCCCGCTCATTTGTGTACAATTTCACTTTGGTTTTGTGTACACATTCATTTCTTCCTCTTGCCCGTTCGGAGGCGCCGCCCGGCGCGGTGCGGAAGCCTTGTCCGTGCCCTAGAGGGCTTCCCGCCCTTTTTGGAACGCCTTCACGTTGAGATCCCGGATCTTCTTCGGGAGAAGGTCGGTCAAGGCGTTCAGCCACATTTGATCCCCTATCTCGGGGATGAGCTTCGAAAAAGCGCCCACGAGCACGACGTTGGCGGCCTGCGCATTTCCGAGCCCCAGGGCTATCTCCTGTCCTTTGACCACGTGGACCCGGTCTTTGAAATGCTTCTTGAACGTTGCGGGAATGTCCGTGGGGTACTCCGCGAACCCCAGGGTCACCGCGGGAGGCAGTATCTTCTGATCGTTGATGACGATAGCCGCCTTGTCTTTGCAATAGTTGATGTACCGGAGCGCCTCCAGAAGCTCGAAGGCGAGGAGGAAATCGACCTCCCTGAACTTGATGAGAGGCGAGTAGACCTGCGCGCCGTACCTGAAATGGGTCGTCACGTCGCCGCCCCTCTGGGCCATTCCGTGGACCTCGCTCTTCTTTACGTCGTAACCCGCCTGGACAAATACATGGGCAAGGATGTTGCTGGCGAGAATGGCCCCTTGTCCGCCGACGCCCGAAAGCAATATGTTGGTGACTTTATTATTCATTCGAAAACCCCCTCACGCCTTTCCCGGCACGATCGACTCGAATTTGCAGACCTGGGCGCATACGCCGCATCCAGGGCATTGAAGCCTGTTGATCGACACGATCCCTTTCCTCTTCTTTCCTTTTTTCGTGACGCCTTCTCCGCCGACCCAGCTTATCGCAGGACACCCGAGCTGGAGGCACGTCTTACAGCCTGTGCACTTCTCCACCTCTATGGAGTAGTACGGATGCGGGAACCGCCTCTTTTCTCTCCTGTGGAGCATGCACGGGCCATTCTCCGTGATAATGACGGACGCCTCATCCCTCTCGGTCTCCGTTTTCACGGTCTCGAAGGTCTCTTTCAGGTTGTAGGGGTCCACGGTGCTCACATGTTTGACGCCGAGGGCCTTCACGAGCTGCCCGTAGTCGATCATGTTCGCCGGCTCGCCTTTGATCGTAAAGCCCGTCCCGGGGTGCTCCTGCAAACCCGTCATCCCCGTAATGCGGTTGTCGAGGATGATAGTCGTCGCGTATCCCTTGTTGTAGACCGTATCCATGAGGGGCGGGATGCCGGCGTGGAGAAAGGTCGAGTCGCCGATGACGGCGCACACCTTGCCCACCGCTTCCGCGCCGAGGGCCTTCCCTGCTCCGTAGGCGAGACCTATGCCCGCGCCCATGCAGAGGTTCATGTGCATCGCCTGGAGCGGGGGCGCCGCGGCCAGGGAGTAGCAGCCTATATCGCCGAAGACGTAAAGTCCCAGTTTCTTGAGCGTATAGAAAAGCGCCCTGTGCGAGCAGCCGGGACACATGTTCGCCGGCCTTTTCGGTATGTCGTCCACGTCGGCCCTTATCTTCGGGGCCTTGTATTTTGCGCCGAGCAGCGACCTCTCGACGATCTCCGGTGAAAGCTCGTATATGTTCGGAATGAGGTCCTTGCCGTGAAATATCTTATAACCCAGCGCCTTGATCTCCGTCTCGAAAAAGGGGTCCAGCTCCTCGACGACGATCACCTTCTTCACCTTCTTGAAGAAATCGGCGATAAGCTTTTTAGGCAGAGGCCAGACCATGCCGAGCTTCAAATAGGAATACTGCGGGAAGACCTCTTTGGCATACATGTAGGCAGCGCCCGCCGCGATCACGCCTACGGCGGGGTCGTTGATCTCCATTCTGTTGGCGGGAAACGTATCCGCATACGCCTCCAGGTCCCTCATTCGTTTCTCCACGACCCGGCGCGCCACGCGCACGTTGACCGGCACCATCACATGCTTGGGTATCTCCGATCGATCGAGGCCGAGCGGCATCGACGATGCCTTCCTCTCCCCCTCTTCCACGAGCGAATCGGCATGCGATATCCTCGTTGTGCCCTTCACGAGGACCGGGGTATCGAATTGCTCGCTGATGTCGAAGGCCACCTTCGTAAAATCCTTGCACTCCTGGGCATCACCCGGCTCGAGCATGGGCACCTTGGCAAAACGCGCCCAATTCCGGCTGTCCTGCTCATTTTGTGAGCTATGGGCAAAGGGGTCGTCTGCCACGACCACGACGAGGCCCCCCTTCACGCCTGCGTAGGAGAGAGTCATGAACGCATCCGACGCCACGTTCATCCCCACGTGTTTCATGCAGGCCATGGCCCGCGTCCCGGCAAAGGCCGCACCCGCGGCCACCTCCACCGCGACCTTTTCGTTCGGAGACCACTCCGCGTCGATCTCCGGATACTTGGCGATCTCGGCGAGTATTTCGCTGCTCGGCGTGCCGGGATACGCCGCGGCCACGGTAACCCCGGCCTCCCAGGCCCCTCGCGCGATCGCCTCGTTTCCCTGTAATACCTTCTTCATATCCGCCCCCTTTTCGTAATCCTTATCCGTCCCATGCGGGCAGCCCCGGCGGGCAATCCCTCTACTGGTGGTCCTTCCACA
>PLSJ01000374.1 GCA_003165115.1 Syntrophaceae bacterium
CACTTCAGTCCCGTGGAGAAACCCGCCCCGCCCCGGCCCCTCAAACGGGCCGCCGACACCATTTCCTGGACCTCTTTCGGCGTCATGGAGCGGAGCGCCGTCATCAGGGCCCCGTACCCGCCCGTCTCCTCATACTCCTTGAGTGTCAGGGGTTTTCCATCGCTTCTCATGGTCCCCGTCAGCGGCTTCTCCACCGGGATTCCCCTCTCACGTGTACTTCTCCAATATCGTCTCTATCGTCTCGGCCGAGACCCCACCGTACACATCATTGTCTATCTTCAGGGCGGGCGCGCGGTCGCATTCGCCCAGGCACGCGACGGGCAGGAGCGTGAAGCGGCCGTCCTTTGTGGTGCCCCCCCAGGACACGTCGAGCCAGTGCGTCAAAGCCTCTATGACCGCATCAAGTCCCATGACCCAGCATGCCAGGCCGTCGCACACAAAGATCACGTGGCGTCCCACGGGTTTGCGGAAGATGAAGGGATAAAAGGTCGCGATCTCGTCAAGCTCGTGTACCGTCATGCCGAGCATGGGCGCGAGGTCGACGATGTGCTCGTCCGCGACCCATCCCCGGTGCTCCTGGACCACCCTCAGCGCCTCGACGCAACCCGCCCGCCTTGAAGGATAGTTCCGAAGCTCCTCTTCGATCTTGTCCCTCTCTTCGTCAGTTAGCAATGGTGTCCCCGCTGCGCCTCCCCTTCATCTATCGCAGTCTCCCATCACGAAGTCCAGGCTCCCCAGTATGGCGACCAGGTCGGGCACCATGAGGCCCCTGCAAAGGAGCGGTACGGTCTGTAAGTGCGCAAACGACGGCGTCCTGATGCGTGTTCTGTAGGAGACGGTATTCCCGTCGCTCACCAGATAATAGGTGCTGTTGCCCTTTGCCGCCTCTATTCCCACGCCCGCCTCGCCCGCCGGGACGACGGGACCCCAGCTCACACCGAGGAAATGGGTGATCAGCGTCTCTATGTCGGCCATGGTCCGTTCCTTGCGCGGCGGTGTAGCCAGCGTTTTCTCCGACTTGTAGGGACCATCCGGCATCTGCTTCAGGCATTGCTCGATGATCCTGAGGCTCTGCCGCATCTCCTCCACCCGGACCATCGCGCGGTCGTAGCAGTCGCCGTGGTCGCCCGTGGGGACGTCGAACGTAAACCGGTCGTAACCGGAATAGGGCCTCTTTTTGCGGAAATCCCATTCCATACCGCACGCGCGCAGGTTCGGCCCCGTCCAGCCCCACTCGATAGCGTCGTTAATGCTGAAGGCCCCGACGCCTTTTGTCCGCCCTTTCAGGATGCGGTTGCCCATGACGATCGTGTCATATTCTTTGAGCCTCCGGGGCATGTAAGCCAGGAAGTCGCGCACCATGTCGTCCCACCCCTTCGGCAGGTCGGCGGCTACCCCCCCGATGCGAAACCATATGGGGTGCATGCGGAAGCCGCTGATGGCCTCGATGATCCCGAAGATCACTTCCCTGTCGTAAAAGGTATAGAACACCGGGGAAAGCGAGCCAAGGTCCTGGGCGAACGTCCCGTACCAGACGAGGTGGCTCGCGATGCGGAAAAGCTCCGACATCATCACCCGGATCACCTGCGCCTTCTCGGGGACATCGATATCCGCGAGACGTTCCACGGCCATGACATAGGGCAGCTCGTTGATGACGCCCGCCAGGTAGTCGACCCGGTCCGTGTAGGGTATGAAGGTGTGCCAGGACTGGCGCTCTCCCATCTTTTCCACGCCCCGGTGGTGGTACCCGATGTCGGGCACCACGTCGAGGATCTCTTCGCCGTCCATCTCCAGCTTCAGCCGGAATATGCCGTGTGTGCCGGGGTGGTGAGGCCCGAGGTTGAGGAACATGAAATCGGTATCGGGTCCGTGCGGCGGCGCGCCGAATTCCTGGGGCCTGATGGCAAGGGCCTCCTGGTCCGTCTCCTGCTGCGATGCGTCTAATTGGAAGACCCCCGCCTCCGTCGCCCTCGCGGGGTAGTCTTTCCGAAGGGGGTGGCCCTTCCAGAGGGGCGGCAGAAGGATGCGCCTCAGGTCCGGATGTCCGTCAAAGGTGATGCCGAACATGTCCCATACTTCACGCTCGTACCAATTGGCCGAAGGCCATAAGCCGACGATGCTCGGCAGGGAGAGGCGTTCCTCGGATAAGGGCGCCTTTACCCGGACGTCCGCGTTGCGACCGTAAGAAAGGAGATGGTAGACCACCGTGAATGCGCTTTCGGGCTGGCCCGGCCGGTGGACCCTGACCCGCTCGTCAATGGCGGTCAGGTCGTAGAGCATGCGAAAAGGCTCGGCCACGTCGTTCTTCAGGCAGGCGAGCACGCGCGGCAGCAGGTCGGCCGATACCCAAACCGTGGGCACCCGATCGCGCGTCGCCTGCTCGATTATCGACCCCATCCCGAAGCGGTCTTTCAGCTCTTCGATCACGGGTTGCCGCTCGTCTCCCATTAGCTTCCTTCCGACCTCCCGGTCATATCCCGTCAGGGGGGTCGAGCAGCGTCGCCTGCCTGCGGGCCGCCCGTCGGACGTCCCTCATGGGCGTCATCTCCGGACGTCGGACGCCTTGCGGACCCGCCACCCAACTGAGGGGCCGCTTTTCCCCCGGAATCACCTTCTGGAGCATCATGAGCCCTTCGAGCAGCGCCTCGGGGCGGGGCGGGCAGCCGGGCACGTACACGTCCACGGGAAGGAAGGTGTCGACGCCCTGCACCACGCTGTAGATGTCGTACATGCCTCCCGAATTTGCGCACGAGCCCATCGATATGACCCACCGGGGCTCCATCATCTGCTCGTAAAGCTGCTTCATCACCGGGGCCACCTTGATGAAGACCGTCCCGGCGACGATAAGCAGATCGGCTTCACGCGGGCTCCCCCTGAGCACTTCCGCGCCAAACCGGGCAATGTCATATTTAGGCGTCACGCTCGCGGCCATCTCGATGTAGCAGCACGACGTGCCGAAGTTGAGGGGCCATAAGGAATTCTTTCTGCCCCATGCAACGAGATCGGAAAGCCGCGACAGGATGACGCCGGGCACCCCCGACCCCGCGCCGTTCCCGCCACGCATACCCGTCATATCTTTTGGCTCCCTCTTTCAGTTTTCGAGAATACCGCCCAGTCGAGCGCGCCCATGCGCCACAGGTAGGCCAGCGCCGCGAGGAGCGTGCCGGTGAAGACCGACATGGCCGCGAATCCCCGCCATCCCGCGCATCCGAGCACGACGGCCCAGGCATAGACGAATACGCTCTCCACGTCGAAGATCACAAAGAACATGGCGATGAGATAGTACTTTACGTCAAAATGTATCCATGCCGACCCCGTGGGCCTGATGCCCGACTCGTAAGGCTGCGCCGTCCCCCGGTCCATATGGCGCGGGCCGAGCAGGTGCGACAAAAGGAGCATGAGGCCGGCGAGGCAAAGGACGGCCCCGAAATATACGGCGAGCGGCCAAAGCTTCGTCTGTTCCGCGTAAATTTCCACTATGTCCCTTGTCTGCGGGGCCTTTTATGTCTGCGCGGCCTTTGGTAAATATCGTTCCCCACCCCCGGTTTGTCAATGAAATGAGGGAATGAGCGCGACCCGGCGAAAGGAATCGGTCCCGGGGAAGGAAGCGGCCACGCAGGCGGGTATCGGTCCTTCCATAAACGTCACAGAGATTTAACACTTCCTTAATACGCGCGTAACAATCAATTGGTAACTTACTCACATACCGGGCTTATCTTTTCTCCATATGAAGCCGGCGCCCATCGACAGCGCACTACCGCGGAGGCGCGGGTGAGCCGCGAGCACTCTGTTACGGCGCAGGACCATGGGGGGTGACGAAAGGAGCATTGTCATGAAAATGTGTCGTTGGACCGCGCTTGTCCTCATCGCTCTTGCCGCAATCTGTTTCGGCACGCTCACGCAGGCTGCCGACTTCGTAAAGCTCCAGGGCGCGGGGGCCAGTTTCCCCGCCCCCCTCTATCTCAAATGGTTCAAGGGATACAGTGGCTCCCATAAGGACGTGCAGATCAATTACCAGTCGGTCGGGTCGGGAAGCGGCGTCAAGAGCTTCATGGACAAGACGGTCGACTTCGGGGCGAGCGATGCCGCCATGACGCCCGAAGAGATGGCGAAGGTCGACGCGGGCGTCCTCTGCCTGCCGATGACAGCGGGCAGCATCGTCCTCGCCTATAACGTCCAGGGCGTGCCCGAGCTCCGGCTGTCCCGGAAGGCATATGCCGGCATCTTTCTGGGCACGGTCAAAAAGTGGAACGATCCTCTCATCGCCCAGGCCAACCCCGGCGCAAAGCTGCCGGATGCACCCATCAGCGTCGTGGTGCGGGCCGACTCGAGCGGCACGACCTTTGTCTTTACCAAGCACCTGAGCACTATCAGCCCGGAGTTCGCCAAGAGCCCGGGCACCAACAAGATGCCCAACTGGCCCGTGGGGACCCGTTCCAAAGGCAACGAAGGCGTCACGGCCGCCATAAAGACGACACCGAATTCCGTCGGCTACGTGGAGTACGGTTACGCAAAGAGCCAGAAGCTCACCTTCGCCGCATTGGAGAACAAGTCCGGCGCCTACGTCACGGCAACGACGAAATCTGGCCAGGCGGCGCTCGCTTCCGCTGCCATGCCGGCCGACCTGATCGTCTGGGCCTCCGATCCGACGGGTAAGGATGCCTACCCCATCGTCACCTACACGTGGCTGCTGCTCTACAAACAATATCCGGACAAGAAAAAGGGCGCCGTCCTTAAGGACCTCCTGGCGTACTGCCTCAGGGACGGCCAGAAGGACGCGGATCCCCTTGGCTACATTCCCCTGCCGCCCGCGGTGACCGACAAGGTGATCAATGTGCTTCAGACGGTCAAATAATCCCTTGGGGTCAAGCAGGTGACCGATCCATCAGGCGGCACGCAGATATCGCAGCCTCCCACACGCTTCCAGCAGGTCGTCGATGTCGTGTTTCGCCGGCTCTGCCACGGGTTCGCCTGGCTCTCCGTCCTGCTGGTAGCCTTTATCGTGCTCAAGATCGCCACGGCGGCGGCACCCGCACTGCGCCAGCAAGGGTTGGGCTTCCTCACCGGTACTACCTGGGACCCCAACACGGGCCAGTTCGGCATCCTCCCCGAGATATGGGGCACCGTCTTCACCTCCTGCCTGGCGCTCATGATCGGTACGGCCTTCGGCGTCGCGGCGGCCATTTTCCTGAGCGAAGGCTTTCTCGCCCAGTTCGTCTTCCGGACCCTGAAAGTGGCCGGCCTCGAGTTCCATCCTTTTTTCGGCAAACTACCCGATCAGGTCCAGGCGTTTCTCAAGAACCTGATCGAGCTTCTGGCGGCGATACCGAGTGTCGTCTATGGTCTTTGGGGACTCTTCGTCATCATCCCCCTCATCCGCCCGATGTGCAACTGGCTCAACCTGAAGCTGGGATGGGTCCCCTTTTTCGGGACCACCCTGACCGGGCCCGGTGTGCTGCCCGCCGTCATCGTGCTCTCCATCATGATCCTGCCGACCATCACGGCCATCAGCCGCGACGCCCTCGTATCGGTCCCGGCCAAGCTGAGGATGGCCGCATACGGCATGGGGGCGACCCGGTGGGAGACGATACTGGCGGTCATCCTCCCGACCGCGGCCAGGGGCATCGTGGGGGCGGTGATCCTCGCGTTCGGCCGCGCCCTCGGCGAGACCATGGCGCTGGCCATGCTCGTGGGAAACGCGAACCGCATCAGCCTCTCGCTGTTTTCGCCCGCAAATTCCCTTGCGGCCCTGCTGGCAAATAACTTCCCGGAGGCGGCCAAGAAAGACGTGGCGGTGCTCATGTACGCGGCGCTGGTCTTGCTTGCGATCACGCTCTTTGTGAACATCATCGGCTCGGTCATACTGGAGCGCGCGTCGTCCGGCCTGGAAGGAAGAAGGTAAGATAGAATGAACGATATGACGATAAACCAACACAGTGTGCAGGCGCCGTCGGCGGGGGACATCAACCCCTTCGCCGGCGTCGATTTCTCCGAGCTTGAAAAATCCCTGCGGCGGCCCCGGACGCTGATCGATCTCCTCATGAGCGGTCTTGTCGCGGCCATGACGCTCCTGGCCCTGATCCCGCTGTTCTCCGTCGTGTGGATGCTTGTCTGGCATGGAGGACAGCGCCTGACGCTCAGCATCTTCACGCAACTACCGCCTGCGCCCCTGGAAGAGGGCGGAGGGTTCGGCAACGCGATCCTGGGCACCCTGGTCATGGTTGCCCTGGCTGCGCTGATCAGCATCCCTTTCGGTATCCTGAGCGCCGTATTCCTCGCCGAGACGGGTCCGCAAAGCCGCCTCGCCAGCGCGGTCAGGTTCGCGGCAAAGGTACTGACCGGCTTCCCGTCGATCCTGGCGGGCGTTTTTGCCTACGGGACGCTCGTCCTCCTCATGGGAGGCTATTCGGCCATCGCAGGGGCGGTCGCCCTTTTTATCCTGATGCTTCCCACGATCGTCCTGACGGCGGAGGATGCCATCCGCATGGTGCCCGCCAAGATGCGGGAAGCGGCGATCGGCATGGGCGCCACCACGACGCAGACAGTCTGGATGGTGCTCCTCCCCACGGCCCTGCCCGGCATCCTTACCGGCGTCATGCTCGCCGTCGCCAGGGCAGCCGGCGAGACGGCACCCCTTCTCTTCACCGCCCTCTTTAGCAACTACTGGCTTTTTGGGGGAGGACAGGTCGACCTCGAACAGCCCACGGCGTCCCTTGCCGTCCTCATCTACAATTTTGCTGGCATGCCCTTCGAGAACCAGGTCAGCCTGGCGTGGGTTGCCGCCCTTGTACTCGTCTCGCTGGTGCTCGTGACGAACCTCATCGGGCAGGCATTCTCACGCCGCCAAATTCATGAATAGGAGTCGCAACGGCCATGACAAATATAAAGAGAGATAAAAAACCGTCGGACCCATGCGGCGTAGTCCAATCTTCAACGGACGACGGCGCAAAGACCGACGGCGTCGTGATCGACTGCAAGATCGACGAGCTCTACTACGGGACGTTCAAGGCGGTCCGCGACACGGCAGTCCCTGTCAACAGGAACAAGATCACCGCCTTTATCGGACCCTCGGGCTGTGGCAAGAGCACGGTGCTGAGGTGCATCAACCGGATGAACGACCTGGTGCGGGGGTTTCGCTTTAAGGGGCACGTGCACTTCCGCGGCAAGGATATCTACCACCCTTCCGTGGACCCGGTGGCCGTGCGCCGCTATATCGGCATGGTTTTCCAGCAGCCGAACCCTTTTGCCATGAGCATTTACAACAACGTGGCTTTCGGCCTCCGCCTGAACCGCTACCGGGGGTCGGTACGCGACAAGGTGGAGGAGGCATTGACGCGCGCGGTCCTCTGGGAGGAAGTCAAGGACAAGCTCAACAAGAGCGGTCTTTCCCTCTCGGGCGGACAGCAGCAGCGCCTTTGCATCGCGCGCGCCATTGCCACGCAGCCGGAAGTCCTCCTCATGGATGAGCCGGCCTCGGCCCTGGACCCCATCGCCACAATGAAGGTCGAGGAACTGATTCGCCAGTTGAGGCGCGATTACACCATCATCATTGTGACTCACAACATGCAGCAGGCCAGCCGCGTGTCGGATAAAACCGCCTTCCTTTACCTTGGCCGGCTCATCGAGTTCAACGATACGGACCAGCTTTTCACCCGCCCTCGCGAGAAGCAGACGGAAGATTATATTAGTGGTAGATTTGGATAATGGCTGACACCCCTAGACACATACTCGGCTCCTACGATGACGCCCTGGCCACATTGCAGAACGATCTGCTCATGATGGCCAGTCTCTGCGAGCGCAACCTCCGCAATTCCTTGGGATGCCTCCTCAATCGCGACGAGGACCTTTGCAACGTCACCATCGCCGATGACGAGGAGATCGATCAGCTCGAAAAGCAGGTCGACAAAAACGGCCTCGACCTACTTCGCCGTTTCCAGCCCGTCGCCAGCGATCTCCGCCACGTCGTCGCCGCAATGAAGCTCAGCAACAACCTCGAGCGCATCGCCGATCAAGCCGTCAACATCGCAAGGAAAGCCCGCAAGCTCAATCGCGCCCCGCTCATCGACGAAGTCAATTTCCTGGACCCCATGTATCGCGAGGTTACATCCATGCTCAGCGATGTCCTCCGCTCTTACACCGAGGCCAACATCGATCTCGCCATCAGCATCCCCGCTCGCGACAAAAAACTCGACGCCATGAATCATGAGATCACGGAGAAGCTCACGATTCAGATGACCCGTTTCCCCGAACGCATCACCGAGTATCTCGATTTGATCTTCATCGCCCGCCATCTCGAGCGCGCCGGCGATCACGTCAAGAACATCGCCGAGGACGTCGTCTTCGCCATCGCCGCCGAGGACATCCGCCACATGGGTGCCCAGCGCCCCGGCTCCGCCGCCGATCTCCTCGGGGACAAAGCCGGCGACGCCCTGGCCTCCTAGGGCCTGTTCACACTACGAGGAGTCTTTATTTTAACCACAGATTAACGCAGATTTTCACAGAT